>NZ_JBHXTQ010000106.1:0-24513 GCF_042677305.1 Kitasatospora sp. NPDC127121
ACGCAGCGCCGCCCCGGGCCCGCGACGCAGCGCCGCCCCGGGCCCGCGACGCGGCGCCGCCGGCCCCGGGCCGGGCCTCACGAACTCCCTTCGCCCGCCCGGAGGGCCGCCGCCCAGGCCGGAGCCCGAGGAGCCGCCCTAGACTGGCCCCATGCCCCGGCTCAACGACCAGGTGCGGGAGCTGCTCCAGGAGTACGCCGACCTGATCAACATCACCGGCGGGGACGCCTTCCGGGCGCGGGCCTACGAGAAGGCCGCCCGCGCGGTGGGCGGCCACTCCGAGGACGTCGCCGGCCTGGACGTCAAGGGCTTGCAGCAGATCCCCGGCGTCGGGAAGTCCACCGCCGAGAAGGTCGCCGAGTACCTCGCCACCGGGCGGATCGCCGCCCTGGAGGCCCTGCGCGCCGAAGTCCCGTCCGGGGTCCGGGAGATGACGGCCGTACCCGGCGTCGGCCCCAAGCGCGCCCTCGCCCTCCACCGCGACCTGGGCATCTCCTCCGTCGACGACCTGGCCGAGGCGGTCCGCTCCGACCGGCTGTCCGGCGTGGCGGGCTTCGGCGAGCGCAGCGGCGAGAAGATCCTGCACGGCATCGAGTTGCTGCGGCGCTCCGGCGGCCGCACGCTGCTCGACGCGGCCACCGAACTGGCCGAGCAGCTCGTCGCCGCACTGTCCGCCGTGCCCGGCTGCACCCGCTGCGCGTACGCGGGGTCGCTGCGCCGGATGCGCGAGACGGTCGGCGACGTCGACGTGCTGGCGACCGCCGCCGACTCCGCCCCGCTGATGGCCGCGCTCACCGGACTCCCGTACGTGGCCGAGGTGATCGCGAGCGGTCCGACCAAGACCTCGGTGCGCACCACCGGGGGCGTGCAGGTGGACCTGCGGGTCGTCCCGGAGGAGGACTGGGGCGCGGCGCTCGTCTACTTCACCGGATCGAAGGCGCACAACATCAGGCTGCGCACGATGGCCGTCCGGGCCGGGCTGAAGCTCTCGGAGTACGGCCTGTTCCGGACCACCGCCGAAGGAGAGGGCCGCGAAGGAGAGGACGGCGAGAAAGAGGACGGCGCCAAGGTGGCGTCCGCGACCGAGGACGAGGTGTACGCGGCGCTCGGCCTGCCGTGGATCGCGCCGCCGCTGCGCGAGGACCGGGGCGAGATCGAGGCCGCCCTGCGCGGTGAACTCCCTGATCTGGTCCAGGAGTCGGACCTGCGCGGCGACCTGCACACGCACACCGACCTGACCGACGGCCTGGCCACCCTGGAAGAGATGATCGACACCGCGGCCGCCCGCGGCTACTCCTACTACGCCGTCACCGACCACGCGCCGGACCTGGTGATGCAGCGGATGACGGACGAGAAGATGCTCGCCCAGCGCGAGCGGCTGCGCCGACTCGCCGACCGCCACCGGAAGCTGCGCCTCCTGCACGGCACCGAGCTGAACATCGGCCCGGACGGCGGGGTGGACTGGCCGCCCGGGTTCCTGGCCGGCTTCGACGTCTGCGTGGCCTCCGTGCACTCGCACTTCACCGCCGACCGGGCCGCCCAGACCCGCCGGCTGATCCGCGCCTGCGAGAATCCGCACGTGCACGTCATCGGCCACCTCACCACCCGGAGGATCGGCCGCCGCGGCCCGATCGACGTCGACCTGGACGCGGTGTTCGCGGCCGCCGCGCGCACCGGCACCGCGATCGAGATCAACAGTTCCCCGCAGCGGCTCGACCTGCGCGACGAGGACGTCCTGCGGGCGAAGCGGCACGGCGTCCGCTTCGCGATCGACAGCGACGCCCACGCCACCGGGCAGCTCGCCTACCCGCGCTTCGGCATCGGTACGGCGCAGCGCGGCTGGCTCACCGCCGAGGACGTGATCAACACCTGGCCCTGGCAGCGGCTGAAACGTTTCCTCCGCAAGGACGCACTGCGCTGAGCGAGCCGCCGGGCACCCCGGCGGGCGGCCCCCACCCACGGGGCCGCCCGCCGCACGGTCAGCTCGACGCAGCCCCGACGCAGCCTCAACGCCGCCCCGACACCGCCCCGAGCCCGCCCGACGCCGCCCCCGAGGCCACCGCTCCGCGAACGAGGTCACCGCTCCGCGAACGAGGCCCCCGGCGTGGCCAGCACCCGGGCCGCGCTGCGGTGCCCGAGGCCGGCGGCCAGGTGCAGGTCGCCGGTCTCCAGGAAGCCGGCCAGGAATCCCGCCGCGAAGGCGTCCCCGGCGCCGGTGAGGTCGCGCACCTCGCTCACCGGCGGCACGGGCACCGTGAACGGCGCGTCCCCGGGCACGTCGACGGTGGTCGCCTGGGCGCCGGCCTTGGTGACCACGGTGGTGGCCGCCAGCCGGGCCCGCTCCGGCCCCGGCAGCCCGCCCACCAGCAGGCCCAGGTACTCCGCCTCGGACCGGTTGGCGAACACGAAGGTCGGCGCCAACTCGGCCAGCAGGGCGAGGAAGCGCTCCCGCCCGTACTGCTCCAGCATGCCGGTCGAGGAGGCGTCCACCGAGGTGGTACCGCCCGCCCGCCGGACCCGCACCAGCGCGTCCACCGCGGAGCGGCCGACCGGATCGCCGTCGAAGGAGTAGGCGGGCACGTGCAGGTGGGTCAGGCCGGCCAGCCACTCGTCCGGCACCCGGTCCAGCAGCTTGGCCGCGCCGCGGTCGGGCAGCATGGTCCGTTCGCCGGCCTGGTCGATCAGGACCACGATGCTGCCGGTCTGGCCGCGCCGGGCGACCCGTACGTCCACGCCGTGCCCGGTCAGTTCGGCGACGATGCCGTCCCCGACCGGGTCGGCGCCGACGCAGCCGATGAACCGGGCCGGGTACTGACCGGCGGCGAAGCTCGCGACGTTCGCCGCGCTGCCGCCGCGCCGCCGGAAGACCTGGGCGCTGGAGTCGGTGCCGTGCCGCAGCGGGCCGTCGACCCAGACGACGATGTCCTCGACGAGGTCGCCGAGCACCCCCAGCACGGGTCAGGCCCCGCTGCGGGCGGCGGCCGCCAGCGCGGTCGCGATCTGGCCGCCGAGCCGGACGTTGCCCCGGTAGACCTCGACGTTGACCTCCAGGCTGCGGCCCTGGGTGTCGCGCTGGATGTGGTCGAGCAGGAACGGCGTGGAGGCGTTGCCGGTGACGCCCTGGCGCTCGGCCTCGGCCCAGGCGCGCTCCAGGATGCCGTCGAGCTCCTCCGGCGGCAGCTGCTTGGCGGGGTCCACCGGGTTGGCGATCAGGACGGCCTGCGGCAGGGCGAGGCGGTCGCGGGCCTCGATGAGCCGCGCGGCCTCCTCGGGCGACTCGACGCTGAAGTTGATCTCGTGGCCGGAGTCGGTGACGTAGAAGCCGGGGTACTTGCGGGTGCGGTAGCCGATGACCGGGATGTTGAAGGTCTCGAAGCGCTCCAGGGTGGCCCGGATGTCGAGGATCGACTTCACGCCCGCGCTGATCACGGTGACCGGCGTGGCGGCCAGGGTGGTCATGTCGGCCGACTCGTCGAAGCTCTCGGAGGCGCCGAAGTGGACGCCGCCGAGGCCGCCGGTGGAGAACACCCGGATGCCCGCCCGGTGGGCGAGGAAGGCGGTGGCGGCGACGGTGGTGCCGCCGTGGCGGCCGAGCGCGGCGACCACCGGCAGGTCGCGCAGGCTCACCTTGTCCAGGCCGTCCGTCGCGGACAGTTCGGTGATCTGCTCGGTGCTCAGACCGACCGTGGGTACGCCCGCGTGCACGCCGATGGTCGCCGGGACGACGCCCGCCTCGCGCAGCTGCCGCTCGGCCTCCAGCGCGACGGCCAGGTTGCGGGGGCGCGGCAGGCCGTGGGTGAAGATGGTCGACTCCAGCGCGACCACGGGCCGGCCGTCGGCCACGGCCTGCGCGACCTCCTCGGAGACGTGGATGGCCCGCGCGGAACGGGTGGCCGGCGCGGAGCCGGCGGCTTCGGGGGTGCTGGGGGGCAGTCCGGTCATGGTCGGATCTCTCTGTGAGATGCCACTGCGGTGGGGCAACGTGTCGCTCAGCGTATGGACGGTTCGCATCGGAATCCAGAATGAGTCCTGGGGCTTTCCATAGGCTCTGGCCTATGAGTTAGCTTAGGCTTGGGCCATGGGCTTCACCTTGCGTCAACTTGAGGTCTTCCTCACCGTCGCCGAGACACTGCACTTCGGACGGGCCGCCGAACGGCTGCACATCTCCCAGCCGACGGTCAGCCAGGAGGTCGCCCGGCTGGAGCGGACCGTCGGTGTCGAGCTCTTCGACCGCAGCCGCCGCTCGGTGGCGCTGACCGAGGCCGGCGAGGTGATGGCCGCCGAGAGCGCCCGGCTGCTCGGGCAGGCCCAGACGCTGCTGGCCCGGGTACGGCTGCACGAGGAGTCCCGGCTGGGGACGGCCCGGATCGTGGCCTCCCCCAGCGTGGTGAACCGGCTGCTGCCCGCCGTGGTCAGCCGCGCCGAACAGGAGCTGCCCGCACTCACCACCGCCGAGGTCGCCGTCGACACCGGCCAGGTCTCCACCGCACTGGCCGCCGAACTCGCCGACATCGGCCTCGGCCGCTTCCTCGACGAGGTGGCCGGCTACCGACTGGAGCGGATCGCCGACGAGCCGGTACGGGTCGCCCTCGGCCGGGACCACCCGCTGGCCGGTCGGACGAGCGTGCGCCTCGGCGAACTGCGCGACCTGCCGCTGCTGCTGTGGCCGCGCGAGCAGCACCCGCGCTACTACGACCACGTGCTCGGCCTGTGCGCGGACCACGGCGTCGACCCGCCGGTGCTGGTCAGCCCGCCGCGGATCGTCGGCTCCCGGCTCTACCTGCTCGCCCGCAACCGCGCGTTCTCGCTGGTGCCCGGCTCGATGACCGGCCACCTCACCGAGGACGTGGCCACCGTCCGGCTGGACGGCCGGGCCACCCTGCCGCTGGAGATGCAGTGGCGGCTGGACGACCGCCGGCCCCGGCTGGCCACCCTGCGCGACCTGATCCGGCAGGAGGCCGCGGCCCTGGAGGTCGACTAGGCCCTTGCCGGGCCGATCTCGCCGGGCCCGGATCGGCCGGACCGGACCCAGCCACTCGTGACGGGTCACGCCGGGTACCCGAAGCACCCCCGGCGAATCCTTGACGCTGGCATGCCACCGCCGAAAGGATGCCCGGACCGCCCACCCGGCCCGCGGCAGCGCCCGCCGGCCGCCCGACCCCTGGGGACCAGCCTTGGCCGTCCGCCCGCTGCTTCGCCGCGCCGCCCGCCTCCTCGGCGCCGCCGCCCTGACCCTCGCCGGCACCCTCACCGCCGCCGCCCCCGCCCACGCCGACTTCGGCACCGACTACCACGACCCGGTCACCGCCACCCGGCCGCTCACCCGCCCCGACACCCGCTCCTGCACCGTCGAGGTGATGCACGACCAGCAGTTCCGCAACGGCTACGGCAACCCGCCCGACACCCCGTACACCACCACCCTCACCCCGCCCGCCGACTGCGCCGGGCCCTGGTCGGCGGTGGTCCTGGACCTCCACGGGCAGGTCGCCGGGCGGCAGTTCGACCGCATCTTCAGCGCCCGCGTCGGCGGCGTCCAGGTGCTGCTCTCCTCCACCCCCGAGCCGTCCAAGGACGGCATCGAATGGAAGCTGGAGCGCGATCTCACCCGCTACGCCCCGCTGTTCGCCGCCGGACCGCAGCCGTTCTCCCTCGACCTCGCCAACGTCACCGACGCCACCTACACCGGCGTCTTCACCATCAGCGCCAGTGTCACCTTCTACACCGCGAACGACCGCCGGCCCGCCGCCCACGCCGCCGACCGCCTGCTCACCACCGGGCCGTTCGCGCTCACCCAGGCCGCACCCGCCGCCACCCGCGAGCTCACCTTCCCGCAGAACCTCGAACGCCTCACCGCCGAGGTCTACACCCGGGGCGGCGGCGCCTGCGAGGAGTTCGCCTACGCCTCCGCGCCCGACGCCTTCGTCAGCGCCAACCCCGGCCTCGGCTCCTGCGGCAAGGGCCCGTTCCGCGAACTGCGGCTCACCGTCGACGGGCGGACGGCCGGCGCGGTCTGGCCCTACCCCGTCATCTACACCGGCGGGTGGGACCCACTGCTCTGGCGGCCCGTCCCCGGCGTCTTCGCCTTCGACCTGCCCGCCTACCGGCTCGACCTCACCCCCTACGTCGGACTGCTGCTCGACGGCCGCCCGCACACCGTCGGCATCGCGGTGAACGCCAGCGAGGCACAGAACAACGACACCTGGACCGGCCAGATCAACCTCTTCGCCGACGTCGACCACGGCACCGCCCGCACCACCGGGCAGCTCACCGACCACCGGGTCGCCCCCGAGGCCGCCGTCGACACCCGGCTCACCGACCACGGCGGCGGCAGCGGCGACTGGACCGTCACCGCCGGCCGGCACGACCTCGCCCGCGGCTGGGTCCAGACCTCGCACGGCCGGATCACCACCGAGGTCCGCGACGACCTCGCCTTCCGCTCCGCCCAGCAGCTGCGCGACAGCGGCAACGACGTGACCCTGCACAACCGCACCGACCTCACCCGCACCACCGCCACCTGGGGCGGCGGCCCGCACCGCACCACCACCGTGCGCGAGGGCGAACCGCTGGACGTCACCTACCGCGTCACCCACGACGCCGCCGGCAACACCGACCAGCAGACCGCCATGGACCTCGGCTACCACCGCGAGAGCACCGCGGCCACCGGCGGCCACGTCACCGAACGCTCCACCGTCGACCACACCCTGCGCCCCACCGCCCGCCGCCACGACGGCGACTCCACCGTCCGCACCGGCACCAGCACCGAGGACTACCGCAGCACCGGGCCCGACGGGCCGTACCACCGCACGCTCTCCTTCGTCGACGGCTGGCCGAAGCCGTAACACCGCCCGAAATTTCCCGACTTGCGAAATCCATCCGATTTCAGGCGGTTGACCCCTGGTGCACACGGCGTGGGAAGCGCATGATGGGAAGTGGACCTGCGAGGCAGCTGAAGGAGTTCGACCGCAGGAGGCAGTGGTGACAGATCGAGACGGATCAGGGTCTGCCACTGGTACTACCTCGGTCGACGATCGAACTGCCGGCCGGAGGACACGATGTCCGGAGGCCACCCCCGCCTCGTAGGTTCCCCGCGTCCACGGAGCGCCCCCTCGGCTCCGTGGACGCGTCCGTCGCGGCAGGGGCCCGTCGCGGCGGCGCCCGTCACTGCGGCACCGGGTAGCCCATCTCCCAGGCGTGGACGGCGATGCCGACCCGGTTCGCCACCCCGAGCTTGCGCTGGACGCTCGCGACGTGCGTCTTCACCGTGCCCGGCGAGATGAACAGTTCGGCGGCGATGTCCGCGTTCGTCCGGCCCGCCGCCACGTGACCGGCGATCTCCATCTCCCGCTCGGTCAACGGCACCACCGGCGCCGAGCGGGGCTCCGGACGGCGCGGCGCCGTCACCTGCCGCAGCAGCCGTACCGTGACCGACGGACTGATCAGGCTCTCCCCGTCCGCCGCCGCCCGCACCGCCTCGACGAGCAGCGACGGCCCCGAGCGCTTCAGCAGGAACCCGGACGCACCGTGCCGCAGCGCCGGGTACACGTACTCGTCCAGGTCGAAGGTGGTCAGCACCACCACCCGCACCGGCTCCGCCACGCCCGGCCCGGCCAACCGCCGGGTCAGCTCCAGTCCGTCCATCCGCGGCATCCGGATGTCCACCAGTGCGACGTCCGGGCGCAGTTCGGCCGCCAGTTCCAGCGCGGCCAGCCCGTCGGCGGCCTCCCCCACCACCTCGATGTCCGGCCGCGCCGCCAGGATCCGCCGGACGCCGCGCCGGACGCCCTCCTGGTCGTCCGCGATCAGCGTACGGATGATCCGCGGGCACTCACCGTTCGCACTCGTCACACCGTTCGTACTCGTCACGGCAGGCAGTCTGCCACGCCTGTCCGGACCGCCGGCCCCGCCCGCCGCCAATGCGGCCCGGTGGGTGGGAAGTTCACGTCACGAGCTCGGCGAGTGGGAAGTTCACGTCACGGGCCCGGCGCGGTTCACCGACACCCGGTGAGGCTGGCGGCCATGAACGCTTCCAGTGGACATCCCCCCGTCAGCCGGCGCGGGATCCTGGCCGGTGCCACCGGTCTCGGCCTCGGCGGCGCCGTCTCCCTCTCCGGCATCGCGGCCACGCCCGCCGCCGCCTCCCCGCTGCTGCTGGAGCGGCCGGACCGCTCCGGCGCCCCGCGTGTCGCCGGGCTGCACCTCCAGTTCGGCTCGGACGCCTCGCGCGAGGTCGTGGTCTCCTGGCACACCACCGCCTCGGTCGGCAACCCCCGTGTCCGGTACGGCACTTCGAACGGCGGCTTGGGCCGCAGCGTGCAGGCCGACACCAGCACCTACCGGGACGCCAAGTCCGGCACCGAGGTCCAGATCCACCACGCCCGGCTGAGCGGCCTGCACCCCGACACGGACTACGTGTACGCCGCCGTCCACGACGGCGCCACCCCGGAGCTCGGCACCGTCCGCACCGCCCCGCGCGGCCGGGCCGCCTTCACCTTCACCAGCTTCGGCGACCAGGGCACCCCCACCCTCGGCAAGAAGACCGCGAACGGCTACGCCAACGACAACCTGGGCAGCCCCGCCGCCGGCGACACCACCGCCGGAGTCGAGCGGATCGCCCCGCTGTTCCACCTCGTCAACGGGGACCTCTGCTACGCCAACCTCGCCACCGACCGGGTCCGCACCTGGTCCGACTGGTTCGAGAACAACAGCCGCTCCGCCCGCCACCGCCCCTGGATGCCCGCCGCCGGCAACCACGAGAACGAGCGCGGCAACGGCCCGACCGGCTACGGCGCCTACCAGGCCTACTTCGACCTCCCCCCGTCCGGCTCCGACGACGAACTGCACGGCCTCTGGTACGCGTTCACCGCCGGCGCGGTCCGCGTCATCAGCCTCAACAACGACGACGTCGCCTACCAGGACGCCGGCGACTCCTACGTCCACGGCTACTCCGGGGGCACCCAACAGCGCTGGCTGGAACGGGAGTTGGCCGCCGCCAACGCGAACCCCGAGATCGACTGGATCGTGGTCTGCATGCACCAGGTCGTCATCTCCACCGCCGACAAGTTCAACGGCGCCGACCTCGGCATCCGCGAGACCTGGGTGCCGCTGTTCGACAAGTACGGCGTCGACCTGGTGGTCTGCGGCCACGAGCACCACTACGAGCGCTCGCACCCGATCCGCGGCCAGCAGCAGACCGACACCCGCACCCCCATCCCGGTCGCCACCGACACCCGGACCATCGACACCACCCGGGGCACCGTTCACATGGTGATCGGCGGCGGCGGCACCTCCGCCCCCTCCAACGGCCTCTTCTTCGAGCCCGCCAAGGCCCGCGTCATCACCGGCGTCGGCGCCGTCGACCCGGCCACCGGCAAGCGGCCCCCGCAGTACGTGATCGAGGACGCCCCCTGGTCCGCCTTCCGCGACGCCGACAACCCGTACGGCTTCGCCGCCTTCGAGGTCGACCCGGGCGAGCGCGGCGGCCGGACCACCATCGATGTCACCTACTACTCCGTCAGCGGCCCGTACGGAGACCTCGTCCCCGTCGACCGCTTCACGCTCACCCGCCCGCGCGGCGCCCGCGGCGGCGGCCGGGGACGCTGACCCCGGCCGAGCCCGTCGGGGTGGCGCGCTCACCGGCCGCCACCCCGACGGCGCGGTACCGTTCCTCCGCGCGCCCGAACGCACCGATCACACCGATCACCCGAGCGCCCTGAACGCCCTGGAGGCCCGCCCGATGCCCGTCGACCGCCCCGCCGACGGCACCGGGAACGCCGGCCGCCCCGACTACGGCCGACTCGCCGCCGTCGGCCCGTACTTCGCGCTCGACACCCCCGCCACCCCCGGCGCGGGGCCGCCCCCGGGCTTCCGGCCGCTGCCCGAGCTGTACGGCACCGGGCCGGACGCGCCGCTGGCCCGGCGGATCCGGGTGGTGGCGCAGCGGCTCGGCACCGCCGAGCCCCGGGTCGCCGCGTCGATCCTGCACCTCGGACTGGCCGCCCGCTTCTGGTCGGTGGGCCTCGGGGCGGCCGTCCTGCTGGGCACGGTCCCGACGCTGGAGCACGCCTGGGTACGGATCCCGGATCAGGGGCCGCTCGACCTCTGGACGCCGCCGGAGCCCCCGCTCCCCGCTCCGTTCCCCGCTTCGCTCCCCACTCCGATCCCGCTCGCCGACCAGCTGTACGGGGCCGTCCTGGTAGGCCAGTTGGAGCCGCTGGCGGCGGCGGTGCGGTCCGCCGTCCCGCTCTCCGCCCGGCTGCTGACGGGCAACGCCGCCTCCGCCCTGGCCGGTACGCTGCGGGTCCTGGACGCCCACGCGCCGGGCCCCGCACGGGCGTTGGTCGCGGAGCTGCTCGCGCGCCCGCCGCTGGCCGGCACCGGGACGCTGCGGACCGGCCCGCGCGGCGCAGCCTTCCGACGGACGAGCTGCTGCCTGTACTACCGGGTGGGGCCGGGCGCCGGGGTCTGCGGCGACTGCTGCTTCACCCGGCCGCCCGTGCCAAGACGGGGCTGATACATCCAGGAGTGCAGGTCATATCCGGGCCTCCGGTCAGCCGTCGTCCGTCAGCCGTGTCCGTCAGCCGTCAGCCGTCGCCCGTCAGCTGGAGGTGCCCCCGCACCAGGTGGTGCACGCAGGCGACGGTGTGCACCTCGGCGGCGGCCCGGGCCCCGGCCGCGTCGCCGGCCAGGACGGCGACCAGGATCTCCCGGTGCTGCTCGGCGAACCGTTCCTGGTCGGGGCCGTGCGGTGCGGGCAGCCAGAGCAGCGGCCCGAGTTCGGCCTGGAGCCGGACGGCGAGCCGGGTGAGGCGCACGGACTGGGCGGCGACGGCGAGTTCGATGTGGAAGCGGGCGTCGGCGCGGCGCTGTTCCGCGGGCCCGGCGGCGTCGCGCAGGTCGTGCACCAGCCGGGTGAGCCGGGGTGCGAGGTCGGCGGGGGCGCGTTCGGCGGCGAGCCGGGCGGCGGTCCCGGAGACGGCCAGTTCCTCGTCGCCGAGATCGCGCAGGTCGACGGTGGCGAGGTCGCGCAGCCGGGCGAGTTGGAGGCGTTCGGAGCCCTCGCCGGGGGTGCGGACGAAGCTGCCGCCGTTGCGGCCGCGCCGGGTCTCGATCAGGTCGGCCTCGCGGAGCAGGGCGAGCGCCTCGCGGACGGTGCCGTTGGCGACGCCGAGCCGGTCGGCGAGGTCGTTCTCACTGGGCAGTTGGTCCCCGTCGACGACCAGGCCGAGGGCGATCGCCTCGGTGATCCGGCGGGCCACGGCATCGGCGCGGCCGAGGTCGGTCAATGGCGCGAGGACGGCGCTGAGCAGCGGGGTCGTGCTCCCGATCGTCGCCACGCCGGCCCCCTCCTCGATCACCGTCGGACTGGGTGCTCCCGGCAGGGTACCTCCCGGTCGGGCACGCACCCTTGCCGCTAGAAACCCGATCTCGTATGTTTTCCCGCGATCCCGGTCCGAGCACCACCCCCGGTAAGCCCTCACGCGTCACGCCACGTTCCCAGGAGCAGGAGCAGGTCATGACCGATGCCAGCGCACGTGCCACCTCCCCGACCGGCCCCCTCCCCCCTCAGGGCCCCGACATCGATGCCGATGCCGATGCCGCTCGGCTGGCCGCCCTCGGCTACACCTCCGAGTTCAAACGCGACATGAGCCTCTGGGCGAACTTCTCCCTCGGCTTCACCTACCTCTCCCCGGTCGTCGGCGTGTACACACTCTTCGCCTCCTCCCTCGCGACCGCCGGCCCGCCGATGGTGTGGAGCTTCCTGATCGCCGGGGTCGGCCAATTGCTGGTGGCGCTGGTGTTCAGCGAGGTGGTCGCCCAGTTCCCGGTGGCGGGCGGGGTGTACCCGTGGGCGCGCCGGCTCTGGGGCCGCACCTGGGGCTGGCTGACCGGCTGGGTGTACCTGCTGGCGCTGATGTCCACCATCGCGGCGGTCTCCTACGGCGCCGGCCCGTACGTGGCCGCGCTGCTGGGCGTCGAACCGAGCACCGCGACGACCGTCTGGTGCGCGCTCGGCCTGCTGCTGCTCGCCACCGTGATCAACCTGGGCGGCACCAAGGTGCTGTCGGCGGCGGCCGTGTTCGGCTTCGCCGCCGAGCTGCTGGGCGCCCTGGCGGTCGGCGCCTGGCTGCTGCTGACCCACCGCTACCACGGCCTCGGCGTGGTCTTCGACCGCTTCGACGCGGGCGACGGCGGCTCGTACACCGACGCCTTCCTGGCCGCCGGACTGATCGCGGTCTTCCTCTTCTTCGGCTTCGAGGCGTGCGGCGACGTCGCCGAGGAGGTGCCGAACCCCGGTCGACAGATCCCCAAGTCGATGCGGCGCACCATCTACGTCGGCGGCGCGGCGGCGATCGGCGTCAGCCTGGCGCTGGTGATGTCGATCCAGGACATCGGCGCGGTGGTCTCCGGCGACGACAAGGACCCGGTGGCCTCGGTGCTGCACGACGCGTTCGGCGCCACCGGCGCCCGGGTGGTGATCGGCGTGGTGCTGATCTCGTTCCTGTCCTGCGTGCTGAGCCTCCAGGCGGCGGCGAGCCGGCTGGCGTACTCCTTCGCCCGGGACCGGATGATCGTGGGCAGCCGGCTGCTCGCCACCGTCTCGGACCGCCTGCGGGTGCCGCCGTACGCGCTGCTGCTCGCGGCGGCAGTGCCGGGCGTGATCATCGTCGGCGCCTCGGCGCTCTCCGAGGGCGCCCTGACGAAGATCATCTCCTTCTCCAGCATCGGCATCTACCTGGCCTTCCAGATGGTGGTGCTGGCCGCCCTGCGCGCCCGGCTGCGCGGCTGGCGCCCGAGCGGGGACTTCCGGCTCGGCCGCTGGGGCCTGGCGGTGAACATCGGCGCGCTGGTGTACGGGCTCGCCGCGATCGTCAACATCTGCTGGGGCCGCACCCCGGACGCCGCCTGGTACGACGACTACCTCGTGCTGCTCTCGGCCGTGGCGGTGCTCGCGGCCGGCGGGCTCTACCTGCTGCTGGCCCGCCCGCACCTGCGCAGCGACGCCCCGTCCGGCGACGCGACGACCCCCGCCGGGGACGCCCGATGACCCTCACCCCTGGAGGAATCCCCGTCGCCGCCTTCGGCCGCGTCCCGGACGACGGGCACCCCGAAGGCGCGCCATGAGCCCGGAGTCATGAACCCGGAGTCACGGAACCGGAGTTACGAAACCGGAGCCATGAGTCCGGAGCCGCGAAACCGGCCCGCGCCCGGCTTGTCCAGAGCCGGGCGCGGGCCGTCGGTCCCCACCCGGTGCCGATGCCCTCAGCGCCGGATGGAGTACTCACGTGCGGTGCGGTCAGACCGCGACCGCCTCCGCCATCTCCTCCTCGGCCTCCACCGGGCTCTCCACCGCCCGGCGCCCGCGCTCCTCGTGGAGCGCGGCGGCCACCAGCGCAGCCCCGCCCAGCAGCAGCCAGACCACCAGGGTCACGACGTGCCCGCCGAGGCCCGCGCCGCCGTCGAAGTACAGGATGCTGCGCGCGCCCTCCAGGAAGCCGGCGCCGGTCCAGAAGCCGTGCAGCGCGCCGAAGAAGCCGTTCTGCAGCTCGGGCCGGAAGATGCCGCCGGAGCTGGTGAAGTTCAGCATCACGAACAGCACCATCAGGGCCAGGGTGGTCCACTTCTTCAGGAAGCTGTGCAGGCCGATGCCGATCAGGACGACGCCCGCCGAGTAGAGCCAGCCGAGCGCCCACACCGCGGCCAGCTCGTGGTCGACCACATGGAAGACCGGTCCGGCGGTGACGATCCCGATCACGCTCACCACCAGCGACACCGCCACGCCGACCAGCGCCCGGATCCGCATGCTCAGCCCGGCGCCGGCCGCGCCGATCACGGCGACGCTGGCGTAGGAGCCGATGCTCAGCGCGACCAGCAGGAAGAACAGGCCCTGGCCGGTCGGGTCGCCCTCGGCCGGGGTGGTGAGGTCGGTGACGTGCAGCGGCACGCCCTGCCGGTCGGTGACGTTGCTGAACACCGCCGTGGCGGCCACCGCCGAGGTGTCCGAGTTCCCCTTGGCGACGAGCAGTTCGGGGCTCCTGGCGTCCGGGAGGAAGGCCCCCACCAGATCGCGGTCGCGCAGCTGCTGCTCGGCGGTCGCCCGGTCGGGCAGGGTGCGGACGTCGACCGCCGCCCCGGCCTTGGCCTGGATCGCCTGTGCCAGGCCCTGCGCCTGCGGGGTGGTGCCGACCACGGCGACCTTCAGGTGGTGCGGCTCGGGCTGGTGGAAGGCGCCCTGGTAGGCGAGCGCCATGCCGAGGCACATCAGCAGCGGGGTGATCAGGTGGACGGCGAGGTGCTTGAGCGAGTGCCCCAGGGCGGGCGCTGCGGCGGGGGTCTGGGGTGTGCTCATGGCGTTCGTACCGTCCTCCGGTGGCGTCGAGTGGAGATGAGTGGCAAATGCAACCATCAAGGGTGTCACGTGCACCCACATCAGGTGGTAAATGCAACCATCTATGGATGTAGCTTACAACTATCTGACGCCGATCGAAAGCCGCCCGCCCCAGCGGGGGCCACCGCCGAACGCTCAGGACAGCTCGAACACGCCGTACGAGAAGCCGTCCGCCCGCAGCTCCCCGTCCGCCACCCGCACGCCCCGCACCTCCAGCGGGCGCGCCCCGCCGTGCTCCAGCCGCACCACCCCCGGCTCCCGGCGCGGGTTCACCGCCACCAGGTACCGTCCGGCCCGGGTGTACACCAGCGGGTACCCCGCGCGGCGGACCTCCACCCCGCCGGAGGCGCCCAGCCCCGGATGCGCCCGGCGCAGCGCGATCAGCCGCCGGACGGTGTGCAGCAGCGAGGTCGGATCGGCCCGCTGCGAGAGCACGTCCGGGCGCCGCGGGTCCGGGTCGACGGGCAGGTAGAGGCGCTCGGGCGGCGCGCTGGAGAAGCCCGCCGCCGGCCCGGGCTCCCACTGCATCGGGGTCCGCGAGCCGGCCCGGTTGTACCGCGGGCCGAGCACGCTGCCCTCGACGTCGGGCAGTCCGGGCAGGTAGCGCATGCCGATCTCGTCGCCGTAGTAGACGGCCGGCAGGGTGGGCCAGGTGAACAGGAACGCGAAGGCGGCGGCCAGTTGCTCGTCGGTGCGCGGGCCGGTGGCCAGCCGGGAGAAGTCGTGGTTGGCGGTGGGCAGGGCGATGTGGCCGACGCCCTCGGTCGCTTCGGCGGCGGCGCGCCAGGCCTCCAGGAACACCTGCGGGGTGCCTCGCCCCTCGGCCTCGAAGTAGCACGGGCCCTGCTGCCAGAACTCCTCGACCGTGCCGGCGCCGTTGTTCCACAGCGAGCGCAGCGGCAGGCCGCGGTCGGCACCGCCGAACTGCAGGAAGAAGTCCGCGTGGAAGCCCGCCGCGACGGCGGCCGCCGGATCGCCCCACTCGGCGAACAGCGCGGCCTGCGGGTGGGTGCGGTCCAGCCAGTCCCGCAGCCCGGTCCACAGCTTGGCGGTCTCCACCAGGCCCGGGTCGTCCTTGACCAGCGAGGAGGCCATGTCGACCCGGAAGCCGGCCAGGCCGAGGCCGAGCCAGTGCGCCATGACGTCGCGCAGGGCCGCCCGGTTGGCGCGCGGGCCCTCGGCGTCCACCGGCTGGCGCCAGGGCTCCACGGAACTGGGGCGCGCGTAGCCGAAGTTGAGCGCAGGCTGGCAGTCGAAGAAGTTCGGCCGGTACCAGCCGGGGCGGCTGCCGGGCGAGGCGACGAAGCCGTCCACCCGCTGGTCGGACCAGATGTACCGGTGGTCGGCCGGGTCCTCGGCGGCGGCCAGGAACCAGGGGTGGCGGTCGGAGGTGTGGCCGGCGACCAGGTCGAGCAGGATCCGGATGCCCTTGCGGCGGGCGGCCTCGACCAGCACGACCAGGTCCTCGGTACCGCCGTAGCGCGGGGCCGGGGCGAGGTAGTCGGCGACGTCGTAGCCGGCGTCGCGGAACGGGGAGGCGAAGCAGGGGTTGAGCCAGACGGTGTCGACGCCGAGCCAGGCGAGGTGGTCGAGGTGCGCGGCGATGCCGGCGAAGTCGCCGATGCCGTCGCCGTCGGAGTCCGCGAAGCTCTGCGGGTAGATCTGGTACAGGACGGCGTCGGCCAGCCAGTCGGGGCCGGGGCGGGGCGAGGTCATGGGGGTGGGTCCTCCTGCCGGATCCGGGGGCCGGGGCCGGGGCCAGGGCTGGGGCTGGGGCCGGGGCTGGGGAGCACGATTCTCGCCCATCCCCGGCCGTCCCGACAGCCCACCGACCAGCCGTCCCTGCTACCCGCCGACGGCCGTCCCGACAGCCCCGACAGTCCGCCGACCGCCGCCCCGGCACCCCGCCACCCGCCGGCCCCTCAGGCCCTGGCCACCGCGCACGCCGCGGTGAACGCCCGGGCCCGCCGGGTGATCTCCGCCCAGTCCCCCGCCGCGACCGCGTCCGGCGGCACCACGTCCGTGCCCGCGCAGACCGCGAGCGCGCCGTGCGCCAGGAAGTCGGCGGCGTTGCCCGCGTTCACCCCGCCGGAGGCCACCAGCGGGACGTCCGGGTACGGGCCGCGCAGGTCCTTGAAGTAGCCGGGGCCGAACGCCCGGGCCGGGAAGATCTTCACGGCGGCGGCCCCGAGGTCCACCGCCCGGGCCACCTCGGTCGGGGTGAGCGCCCCGAGCACCACCGGCACCCCGGCGGCCCGGGCGGCCTGCGCCACCTCGGGCCGGCAGCCGGGGGTGACCAGGAAGGACGCCCCGCTCGCGACCCCGCGCTCGGCCTGCTCGGCGGTCAGCACGGTACCCACGCCGACCCGCCAGCCCGCGTCCGCGGCACGCCGCAGGTGCGTCGTCACCTCCGGTGTGGTGTAGGTGAATTCGGTCCAGTTGATGCCGCCGTCGGCGAGCGCGGCGCACAGCGCGGCCGCGTCCGGGATGCGGGGCGCGCGGACCACGGCGATCACCGGGTCGTCCCGCAGGTCGGCGAGGGGGTCCACGGAGGGAGGATTCACGGAGGGGGGATTCACAGGGATCTGGTTCCTCGGTCGGTGCGGCGCAGGGCACGCCCGGGCCGGGCGCCCGTGGTGCGGCCCTGCCGGACGACGGCGGTGCCGTTGACGTACACGTGCTGGACGCCCTCGGCGGGCAGCCGGGGGTGCTCGAAGGTGGCGGCGTCCCGGACCTTCTCGGGGTCGAGGAGCACCAGGTCGGCGTGGTGGCCGGGGGCGATCAGGCCGCGCCGGTGCAGCCCGAGCCGGGCGGCGGGCCGGCCGGTCATCCGGGCGATGGCCTCCTCCAGCGTCAGCACGCCCAACTCCCGGCTGTAGTGGCCGAGGTAGCGGGGGAAGGTGCCCCAGGCGCGCGGGTGCGGCCGGGCGCCGACCAGCAGCCCGTCGCTGCCGACGGTGTGCGCCGGGTGGCGCATGATCGCCCGGACGTTCTCCTCGTGCCCGACGTGCTGGAGGATCGTGGTGGCCAGTTCATCGCGGCGCAGCAGGTCGAGGAAGACCTCCGTCCCGCTGCGGCCCTGCTCGGCGGCGAGTTCGGCGACGGTCCGGCCGACCGTCCGCGCCAGCTCGGCCGTCCGGACGCCGGAGATCTGGATCGTCGCCCAGTCGGTGACGACGCCGTGGCAGCCGTCGCTGCCCTTCTCCTCCACCTCGTACCGGATCCGCTCGCGGGCGGCCGGGTCGGCGAGCCGGGCGAGGGTCGCTTCCGGGCCGCCCTCGGTGGCCCAACTGGGCAGCAGGGCGGCCAGGGTGGTGGAGCCGGGCAGGTAGGGGTAGCTGTCCAGGGTGAGGTCGACGCCGTCGGCGAGTGCCTGGTCGACCAGTTCCAGCAGTTCGCCGGCCCGGCCCCGGTTGACGCCGAAGTTCATCGTGGCGTGGGTCAGGTGCAGCGCGCAGCCGGTCCGCCGGGCGATCTCCACCATTTCCGCGTAGCCCTCCAACGCGCCTGCGCCGTACGAGCGTTGGTGCGGGGCGTGGAAGCCGCCGTAGGCCGCGACCACGGTGCACAGCTCGACCAGTTCGGCGGTGTCCGCGTACATCCCGGGGGTGTAGCTGAGACCGCTGGACATGCCGACCGCGCCGTCCAGCAGGCCCTGCGCCAACTCCTGGCGCATCCGGTCGAGTTCGGCCGGGGTGGGCGGCCGGTTGGCCCAGCCCATGGCGAGCATCCGCAGCGAGCCGTGCGGGACGAGGTAGCAGGCGTTGACGGCGACGCCGGTGCGGTCGATCCGGTCCAGGTAGCCGGCGACGCCGCGCCAGTCCCAGTCGAAGGCCTCCGGATCGCCGTTCCAGCCGGCCAGTTGGCGGCGCAGCGCGGGCAGGGTGGTGTCGTCCACCGGGGCGTAGGACAGGCCGTCCTGGCCGAGGACCTCGCAGGTGACGCCCTGGGTGACCTTGGCCGGGTGCTCGGGTTCGAGCAGCAGGGCGAGGTCGGAGTGGGCGTGCATGTCGATGAAGCCGGGGGCGAGGACCAGCCCGTCGGCGTCCACCACCGTCGGCGCGTCGAGGCCGGGGCCGATCCCGGCGATCAGCCCGTCGGTGATCCGCACGTCCGCCCGGTAACGGTCCGCGCCGGTGCCGTCGACGACGGTGGCGCCCCGGAAGACGGTGTCGGGCGCTCTGCCGCCCGCCATCAGAAGAACGTCCTGACCAGCCCGGTGACCTTCGGCTCGGCCGCGTCGGCGGAGTCGAGCACCGGGATCGCGGTCCACTTGTCGAAGGCCGTGCACGGGTGGGAGACGCCGAGTCGCAGCACCGCGCCGATCGGGGCGAGGTCGCCCGCGTCGCGCAGGAAGGCGTGCTGGTCGTTGAGTGCGGTGATCCGGGCCGCAGTGCCGGTCAACTCGGCTCCGCCGCGCACGTGTTGCGGCTCGGGCAGGCCCTCGTCGAAGGGCAGGTCGCGCTTGCCGGCGTCCAGCAGGGCCAGTTGCGGCTCGGGCCGGGACACCACCCGGGCCCAGCCGTGCAGCGCGCTGCGGAACGGCGTGGCGCCGGCGCCCCGGACCAGCGGCGAGATGCCCCGGTAGAAGCCGTCGTCGTGGGCGATGTACGCGCCCGAGCGCAGGACCACGAGGGCTTCCGGCAGGCCTGCGAGTTCCTCGACGACCAGGTCGAAGTAGGCGCTGCCGCCGGCCGTCACGATCGGCCGGGCGTCGTCCGGGTAGGCGCGGGCGAGCCGGCCGTGCAGGTCGGCGAGCGCCTTGAGGTAGCCGCGGACGGTGGCCAGCCCGTCGGCGGTGGCGTCGTGGGCGAGCGCGCCCTCGTAGCCGCCGACGCCCGCGAGGCGCAGGGTGGGCGCGCGCAGCACGGCGGCGGCGATCTCGACGGCCGCGTCGGCGCCGCGGGCGCCGGTGCGCCCGCCGGGTCCGCCGAGTTCGACCAGGACCTCGACGGGCCGCTGGGCCCCGGCGGCGCGCAGCGCCTCGTCCATCAGCCGGACGCTCTCGGTGGAGTCCACCCAGGAGACGAAGGCGAACGCCGGGTCGGCGGCCAGTTCGGCGGCGAGCCAGGCCAGTCCGGCCGGGTCGAGCAGGGTGTTGGCGAGCAGGATCCGCTCGACTCCGAAGGCCCGGGCGACGCGCACCTGCGGCAGGTTGGCGAGGGTGATGCCGTGGCTGCCGGCGGCGAGCTGCGCCTGCCAGAGGGCGGGCGCCATGGTGGTCTTGCCGTGCGGCACGAGCGCGACCCCGGCCTTGGCGCACCAGTCGGCCATGGTGCGCAGGTTGTGGTCGAGCGCGGCGCCGTCCAGGGTGAGCAGCGGGGTGCCGAGCCCGGTGAGGGTGGGCCCGGTGGCCAGCCAGTCGCGGACGGAGTGCCCCCAGGCCTCCGGCGGGGCGGCCTTGAACCGCCAGTCGAGCGTCTCGTCGGCGAGGGCCGCCACCGCGCCGTCGTCGATGCCCGGCCCGGTGCCGATGCTTGCGAAGGTCTGCTCCACCGTCTTCCTCCATCTGCCGTGTTGCAACATGTGCAATGAGGGTTGCACATGTTGGCATGACGGTTCTAGCATCGGCGCCGGATCACGGTCAACGGAACGGCCGCCGCAGACGGAGGAGCCCAGCAGATGCCGCGACAGGACACCCCGGGCCCGGCCCGCCCCGGTCCTTCCCCGACGGCCGTGTGCGTGGGCGAGTCCATGGCGGTGCTGCTGCCGGACCGGCCGGGCCCGCTGGAGGCCGTGGAGAACTTCCGGCTGTCGGTCGGCGGCGCGGAGTCCAACGTGGCCGGTGCGCTGGCCGCGCTCGGCGTGCCGACCGCCTGGATCAGCCGGGTCGGCGACGACGGCTTCGGCCGCCGGCTGCTCGCCGAGGTCGCCGCCCGCGGCGTGGACGTCTCGGCGGTCGCCGTCGACCCGCACCGCCCCACCGGCCTGTACCTCAAGGAGGTCGGCGGCGCCACCGGCCACCACCACGACCTCGGCCCCGGCCGCAGCCAGCTGCACTACCACCGGCGCGGCTCCGCGGCCGCCGCGCTCTCCCCCGCCCTGCTGGCCGACCCGGCGGCCGTCCGGCTGCTGTCCGGCGCCCGCCTGCTGCACCTGTCCGGCATCACCGCCGCGCTCTCCGACGACTGCCTGGCGCTGCTGCGCGCCCTGCTCGCCGACCGCCGCCCGGAGCGGACCGTCAGCTTCGACCTCAACTGGCGCCCCGCACTCTGGCACGACCGCGACCCGGCCGTCCTGCCGCCGCTGCTGGACGCCGCCGACCTGCTGCTGATCGGCGCCGACGAGGCCGAGGCCGCGTTCGGCACCGGGGAGCCGGTCGCGCTGCGCCGCCGCTTCGCCTCCCCGGCCACCGTGGTGGTCAAGGACGCCGCCCGGCTGGTCACCGCCCTGGAGCGGGACGGCACGTCGGTGAGCGAACCGGCCCTGGCCGTCGAGGTGGTCGAGGCCACCGGCGCGGGCGACGCCTTCGCCGCCGGCTACCTGGCCGGCACCGTCCGCGGCCTGGACCAGCGCCGCCGGCTGCGGCTCGGCCACCTGAGCGCCGCCTGCGCGCTGACCGCCCACGGCGACCAGGCCGAACTGCCGCCCGCCGCCGTGGTGGCCGCGCTGCTCGACGCCTCGCCCGCCGACTGGGCCGCCACCCGGGTCTCGGTGGAGGGCATCACCGGCCCGGCCGTCCCCGCGGACCGGTCCCGCGACACCCGGCGGGCCCGGGCACAATGAGCACCAACCCGAGCCCGAACGACCCCGGCGGAGCACGATGAGCCAGACCGTCACCCGCGCCCTGCGCCTGCTCGCCGAACTCGGCGAGGGCGAACGCTCCCTCGACCAGCTGGCCGAGGTGCTCGGCGTCCACAAGACGACCGTGCTCCGACTGCTCCAGAGCCTGGAGGAGGAACGGTTCGTCTACCGTGACGCCGCCTACCGCTACCACCTGGGCGCCGGCCTGTTCGCCCTCTCCGGCCTCGCCCTGGAACAGCGCGGCGTCCGCCGGATCGCCGCCCCGCACCTGGCCGAGCTGAACGCCACCACCGGCCAGACCGTGCACCTGGCCGCGTACGAGGGCGGCGAGGTCGTCTACATCGACAAGTTCGACTCCCGGCACCCGGTCAGGATGTACTCCCGGATCGGCCTGCGCGCCGCCCTGCACAGCGCCGCCGTCTCCAAGGTGCTGCTCGCCGACCTGCCGCTGCCCGAACGCCGCCGGGTGGCCGCCGGGATCGACTTCACCCCGCACACCCCGCGCACCCTCAGCACGCCCGAGGCGCTGCTCGCCGAGCTGGAGAAGGTCGCCGTCCAGGGCTGGGCGCAGGACCACGCCGAGCACGAGGCGTTCATCAACTGCGTGGCCGCCCCGATCCGGGACGCCAGCGGCCGGGTCGTCGCCGCCGCGTCCATCTCCGTCCCGGACGTCGTCCTCCCCTACGAGCAGGTGCTGGACCTCCTCCCGCAGCTGCTCGCCACCACCCGCGCCATCTCGGCCGACTGCGGTCGCCCGGACCACAACTGATCAACCGTCAGACCGTAAGGAACCCCATGAGCGAGCAGCACCCGACCAACGGCAAGACCGAGATCCGCACCGACGGCGCCCCCGCCCCCGCCTGGATGTTCTCCCAGGGCGTCCGCAAGGGCCCGATCCTCCAGGTCTCCGGCCAGGGCCCGCAGGACCCGGCGACCGGCGAGTACCTGTACCACGGCGACGTGAAGGCGCAGACCCGGCGCACGCTGGAGAACGTCAAGGCGATCGTCGAGGCCGGCGGCGCCACCATCGAGGACGTGGTGATGTTCCGGGTCTACCTCACCAAGCGGGCGGACTTCCCGCTGATGAACGAGGTGTACGCCGAGTTCATCGACGAGAACATCAAGCCCGGCGGCGTGAAGCCCTGCCGCACCACGATCTTCGTCGAGCTGCCGCAGGAGCCGATGCTGGTCGAGATCGACGCCCAGGCCGTCGTCGCCTGAAACACCGCCGAGCAGCCCGACCACCGCAAGGGCCCGGACGCGCACCAGGCGTCCGGGCCCTGCGCCGTCCCCCTCGTTCACCTCCCCGCGGGCACGCCCTGCTCGGCCGGAGCTCACCGCCCCACTGGCGCACCCTGCTCGGCCGGGGCACCCGAGCGCGCCACGACCCGCCCCTCGCCCGCCGCGCCGCGCCGGTCCAGCGCCGCCGCGAACACCGTCACCCCGAGGGCGACCGCGGTGAGCAGCCCGCCCACCCAGTTCGGCGCGTCGTAGCCGAGGCCGCCGGAGATGACCAGTCCGCCGAGCCAGGCGGCGAGCGCGTTGCCCAGGTTGAACGCGGCGATGTTGGCGGCCGAGGCCAGTGTCGGCGCGCCCGCCGCCTGGTCCATGACCCGCTTCTGCAGCGGCGCGACGGTCGCGAAGCCGAACAGCCCGATCAGCGGGATGAGGACGATCGCGGCCGGCTTGCTGTGCGCGGCGAAGGTGAAGGCGAACAGCAGCACCGCGAGCACCGCGAGGATCACGGTGAGGCTGCGCATCAGCGCGCGGTCGGCGAACCAGCCGCCCAGCAGGTTGCCGACGAACAGGCCGACGCCGAACAGGAAGAGCAGCCAGGTGGCGCTGCTCGGGGCGAAGCCGGCCAGTTCGGTCATCATCGGCGTGATGTAGGTGAACATCGCGAAGATGCCGCCCCAGCCGAGCACGGTCATGGCGAGCGCGAGCCAGAGCCGCAGGGTCCGGAAGACGGCCAGTTCGGGGCCGAGCCGGGCGGCGCCGGTCCGCGGCTGGACGGGCACCAGCGCCGCGATTCCGGCGAGGCCGAGCAGGCCGAGCCCGGCGACGACGTAGAACGTGGAGCGCCAGCCGAAGTGCTGGCCGAGCAGGGTGCCCATCGGGACGCCCAGCACGTTGGCGGCGGTGAGGCCGGTGAACATCAGGGCGATGGCGCCGGCCCGCTTGTGCGGGGCGACCAGGTCGGCGGCGACGACCGAGCCGATGCCGAAGAACGCGCCGTGCGCGAAGGCGCTGACGATCCGCCCGACCATCAGCAGCCCGAAGGCGGGGGCGACGGCCGCGATCAGGTTGCCCACCACGAACAGGCCCATCAGCGTCAGCAGCATGCCCTTGCGGGGGGCACGGGTGCCGAGGATGGTGAGCAGCGGTCCGCCGACCACGACGCCGAGCGCGTAGCCGGAGATCAGCAGACCGGCGGTGGGGATGGCGACCGAGAAGTCGCCGGCGACCTCGGGCAGCAGGCCCATGATCACGAACTCGGTGGTGCCGATGCCGAAGGCGCTGATCGCCAGCGCCAGGAGCGCGAGGGGCATGAGGGGCCGCTTTCCAGAGAGAACCGTTGCGCATGCAACTACCGGCGTCGACAATACGAGACATCCGCAGATACTTGCAAGCGCTTTCTACCCCCGGCGGCAGCGACCTTGGCCGCGCCACTTGCCACACCCCCGAGCGGAGATTAGGTTAGGCTCACCTAACCAACTGGAGGTCCGTCATGAGCCTGCCCGCCGGCGACGCCGAGGTGCCCGAACCCACCACCGCCGAGCGGGTCCAGAGCCTGCTCAGCGCGACCTCCTCGCTCACCGTCCGCGCCTGCGGCGAGCACCACGACCTCGACACCCCGGTCTCCGTCCACGGCTCCCGGCTGCGCCTGCGCGCCCCGCTGGGCGACCCGCTCGCCACCGCCGCCGCCCGCGCCACCGACGGACTCGCCGTCGTCCTGGACGTCACCGACATCTCCCCCGTCGCCGTCCGCGACCGGATCCGCGCCCGCCTCACCCTGGCCGGCCGACTGCACCTGGCCCACCTCGCCGACGACGGCCTCAGCGTCCACCTGCGCGTGGACGTCGCCCACGCCGTCCTCTCCACCCCGTACGGAACCGGCGCACTCACCGCCGGCGACCTCGCCCACGCCGCACCCGACCCGCTGGCCCGCTACGAGGCCGCCATGCTCACCCACCTCGCCGACGACCACGCCGACGCCCTCGCCGTCCTCACCCGGCTGCTCGACCCGGACCTGCTCGCCCAGCACCCGGAGGTCCGCCCGCTCGCCCTGGACCGCCACGGCCTGGTCCTGCGCCTGGACCACCCGCACGGCCACCGCGACGTCCGCCTGGTCTTCCCCGAACCGGCCGCCGACACCGAGGACC
>NZ_JBHXTQ010000107.1:0-23362 GCF_042677305.1 Kitasatospora sp. NPDC127121
GGGGCGGGCCCCCGGTGCGCCCCCGCGTGCGCTCCCGGTGTCGGCGGTCAGCCCAGCAGCCGCGACCAGAACCGGGCCCAGCGTCCGCGCGGCTTCACGGGGTCGGACACCGGGGGCGCCCCGGCCGGCTCGGCGTGCGCCGGGTAGCCGGGAGCGTGGTGCCAGGACTGGTCGGCGGTGGCGACCCGGCCCTCGCGCATGATCCGGACGGTGTGTCCGCCACACCCCGGGCAGGTCGGCTTGAGCAGCGGGGACGGTACCCGGACACCGTTGGCGTGGTATTCGAACACGACGTGCCCGTCCTTGCCGGCGTGGTGCTCGATGTCGTACGCCTGCTCCCAGCCGTACCCGCATCGCAGGCAGGCGAAGGAGTAGGCCTCCCGCACGGTCTCGACGGGAGTGTGCGGCCGTCCGGCCAGGCCGGGGGCGCTCAGCGCGTTGCCACCGAGGGGGCTACCGATCATCTCGCTCATAGCCGTCTCCCAGCGCCCGCCGGGCGCTCGCCCGGCTGGGTCTTTCCATTCCAGGAAATGCCCTGACGGCCTCGGCCGATGCCCTGCTTGTGAAGAGTTGGACGCGGGTTGGGAACTCCTATACGAAAGGCCTGGATCGTTCCGGAAACCGCGACCGAATCTTCAGCTCCGTGGGCGTTTACCGGGGCCTTCCCTCAAAGGTACGACTCCCCCGGAGTCACGCAACCCCCGGAATTCACCCCTCTTTCAGGGCCCCGTCCCGGCCGCCGCCGGGCCCGCTTCCGGCGCTACTTCCCGGCCCCGTTCCCGGCCCCCTTCGCGGCTCCGCCCCCGGCCTCGTTCTTCGCCTCGTTCTTGGCCGCCACCACCGCGTCGAACACCTCCCGCTTCGGCAGCGCGAGCTCCGCCGCGACGGCCGCGATGGCCTCCTTGCGGCGCTCCCCGGCCTCCTCCCGGACGGCCACCAGCCGGGCCAGCTCGGCGGGGGTGAGCTCCTGCGGCGCCGCCGGCGGGGCGCCCGCGACGACGACGGTGATCTCGCCCCTGACGCCTTCGGCGGCCCAGGCCGCCAAGTCGCCGAGGGGCCCGCGCTTCACCTCCTCGTACGTCTTGGTGAGCTCGCGGCAGACGGCGGCGGGCCGGTCGGCGCCGAACGCCTCGGCCATCGCGGCGAGCGCCTCGGCGATCCGGTGCGGCGCCTCGAAGAAGACCATGGTGCGCGGCTCGGCCGCGATCGAGGCGAGCTGCCGGGCCCGGTCGCCGGTCTTGCGCGGCAGGAAGCCCTCGAAGGTGAAGCGGTCGACGGGCAGGCCGGACAGCGCGAGCGCGGTGAGCACGGCGGACGGCCCGGGCACCGCGGTGACCTTGACGTCGGCCTCGACGGCGGCGGCGACCAGCCGGTAGCCGGGGTCGGAGACGGACGGCATGCCGGCGTCGGTGACCAGCAGCACCCGGGCGCCGCCGAGCAGTGCCTCGACCAGTTCGGGGGTGCGGCCGACCTCGTTGCCCTCGAAGTAGGAGACCACCCGCCCGGCCGGGGTCACCCCGAGCGCCTGGGTGAGCCGGCGCAGCCGCCGGGTGTCCTCGGCCGCGATCACGTCCGCCGTGGCCAGTTCGGTGAGCAGCCGGGGCGGGGCGTCCGAGACGTCGCCGATGGGGGTGCCTGCGAGAACGAGTACTCCTGTCACGGGCCCCATCCTTGCAGCTACCGCGGCCCGGGGGCTTTTGGTGACGATTCGGGCAGCTTCCGAGGGAGCGGTCACGTGTGCGAGAACCGCCCCTACGATGTGGCGGATGAACGGCGACACGGCGGCTCGCACGCCCACTGGTACAGACCACACCGCGCAGGATGGCGGCGACGTGGCCGGCCTGCCGTCCTCCGCCGTCCCGGCTCCGCGGCCCGCCGACCAGGCCGGGAGCCCCGCGCAGCACGACCGACCCGACCAACCCGGCAGCCCCGATCAAGCCGGCAGCGCCGCGCGGAGCTGGCGCGAGCGGCTGGCCGGGTTCGGCTACGCCGGCCGCCCGGTGGCCCCGCTGGCCGAGCGCCTGGCCCCGCCGATGCCGGACGGCCCCGGGGTGACCCCGGCGGTGGTGCCCCCGTCGCCGCTGCTGCTGCGGCTGGGCGTGTCCGTGCCGCCGGCCGTGTGGTCGTGGCTGTGCCGCTGGTCCGGCTGGCTGGGCCCGATCGCGGTGGCGGTGTTCGCCGGGATCCTGCGCTTCACCAACCTCGGCCAGCCGCACGCGATCATCTTCGACGAGACGTACTACGCCAAGGACGCCTACGCGCTCTGGCACGGCGGCTACGAGATCAACTGGCCGGACGGCGCCAACGAGCAGATCATGACGCCCGGCGCGGCCGTGCCGTACCGCTCGACGGCGTCCTACGTGGTCCATCCGCCGGTGGGCAAGTGGATCATCGGCGCCGGCGAGATGCTGTTCGGCATGAACCCCTTCGGCTGGCGGTTCGCGGTGGCCCTGCTCGGCACGCTGTCGGTGCTGATGGTGGCCAGGATCGCCCGCCGGCTGTTCCGCTCGACCCTGCTGGGCTGCGTGGCCGGCCTGCTGCTCTCGGTGGACGGCCTGCACCTGGTGCTCAGCCGCGCCGCGCTGCTGGACCTGGTGGTGATGTTCTGGATCCTCGCCGCCTTCGGTTTCCTGCTGCTGGACCGCGACCGCACCCGGGCCCGGCTGGCCGACCGGCTCGGCGGGGTGGCGGACGCGGTGCTGGCGCAGCGGGCGAACCTGGGCTGGCGCCCGTACCGGATCGCGGCCGGCGTCTGCGTCGGCCTGACCTGCGCCACCAAGTGGAGCGGCCTGTACGTGGCGGCGGCCTTCGGCGTGATGACGGTCCTGTGGGACGTCGGCGCCCGCCGCCTGGCCGGGGCCCCGCGCCCGTACCTGGCGACGCTCGCCCGGGACGTGGTGCCGGCCTTCGTGTCGGTCGTGGTGGTGTCGCTGGTCGTCTACGTCACGTCCTGGTGGGGCTGGTTCGCCAGCAGCAACGTGCCGGGCAAGGGCGGCTGGGGCCGGGACTGGGCGGTCGGCCGCTCGACGGACTACCCGTGGATACCCGAGGGGCTGCGCGCCCTGTGGCACTACCACTCGACGGTCTACGACTTCCACACCCATCTGAGCGACCCGCACACCTACCAGTCGAACCCGTGGTCCTGGCTGGTGCTGGGCCGGCCGGTCTCGTTCTTCTACGAGTCCCCCAAGCAGGGCCAGAGCGGCTGCACGGCCGCCGAGTGCGCCCGCGAGGTGCTGGGCATCGGCACCCCGCTGCTGTGGTGGGCGGCCGTGGTGGCGCTGGTGTACTGCCTGTGGCGCTGGGTGGCGCGGCGGGACTGGCGGGCCGGAGCGGTGCTGTGCGGCCTGGCCGCCGGCTACCTGCCGTGGTTCGCCTACCAGCAGCGGACGATCTTCCTCTTCTACGCGGTGGTGTTCGTCCCATTCCTGGTGCTCGCGGTGACCATGCTGGTCGGTGCGCTGATCGGGCCGCCGGGCGCCTCCCGGGACCGCCGGATCATCGGTTCGGCGGCGGCCGGGCTGCTGGTGCTGCTGATCGTGTGGAACTTCCTCTTCTTCTTCCCGCTGTTCACCGGGCAGACGATTCCGATGGACGACTGGCGCCAGCGGATGTGGTTCAACAGCTGGATCTGATCGACACCGCTGTTCCCTGAATCGTCCGTATGCGGTGCACGACACGTACCAGATCCGTCACAACTCGCGGGCATTTCGTCGGCGCACCGATCGGCGCTGCCTAGGGTGGGGGGAACAGCGTGTCCGGCCCCGGTCGGTTGCGCCCGTCCGGCAGACCCTTGGGGGAACAGCACCATGCGCAGAGGCGCGAAGATCGGCATCATCACCGGCGTCTCCGTCGCCGTGCTCGCAGGCGGTGGCTACGGGGCGTACAGCCTGATGGGCGGCTCGGACTCCGGATCGTCCTCGGCGAAGAAGCCCCGCACGGTGGTCGCCGAGCCGCCCTCGGCCGAGCAGGCGACCAACGGTGCGAAGGACTTCCTGGCGGCCTGGGCCGCCGGCGAGCTGGACAAGGCGGCCGCGCTGACGGACGACCCGGCCGCGGCCACCACCGCGCTGACGGCGTTCCGCGACCAGGTCAAGCCGAGCGCGCTGACCCTGGCCCCGGCCGGCCCGGCCACCCCGCAGGCCTTCGCCTCGGCCACCGGCACCCCCGCGCCGGCCAAGCCCTCCGCCGGAGCCTCGGCCACGCCGTCGGCGGGCGCGACCCCGGGTGCCACCGACTCGCCGTCGGCCTCCGCCTCGGCCGGCCCCGCCGGTGTGCTGATGGGCTTCAAGGCGCGCGCCGAGTTCGCCGGCACCAACCGGGTCTGGGACTACAACGGCTTCCTGAACGTCGTGAAGATGAGCGACAACACCCCGGCCGTGCACTGGGCGCCGACGGTGATCCACCCGCACCTGTCCGGCAACGAGACGATCGCCACCCAGCAGGTCTTCGCCCCACCGTCCACCGTGGTGGACCGCAACGGCAAGCCGCTGCAGGGCGCATCGCTCACCCCGGCGCTGCTGTCCACCCTCCAGGACAACGCCCACAAGCTGCTGCCGCCGGACCCGAACAAGGACCAGGACGCGGGCAGCGCGGTGGTGATCAGCGACCCGGCCGGCAAGGGTGCCGCGGACAAGCTGTTCACCATCGTCGAGCCCAAGCCCGGCAAGCCGTTCAAGGTGACCATCGACAACACCATCCAGGCGGCGGCCGAGAAGGCGATGACGGATCTGGGCGGCAAGTCCGGATCCGTCGCCGCGATCGAGCCGAGCACCGGCCAGGTGCTGGCCTTCGCGAACGCGCCGGCCAACGGTCAGAACCGGGCCTTCACCGGCCTACTCGCGCCCGGCTCGACGATGAAGATCGTCACCTCGACGGCGCTGCTGGAGGCCGGGGTCAACCCGGACACCGTGGTGGCCTGCCCGGAGAAGAGCAGCAACCCGGTCGCGATCCCGAACGACTTCCCGGGCGCCTTCCCCAACAACACGCTCCAGCAGGACTTCATGATGTCCTGCAACACGGCCTTCATCAACCAGGGCCTGACCAGCCTCAAGCCCGAGACGCTGTCCAGCACGGCCAAGGACGTGTTCGGCATCGGCCTGGAGTGGAAGACCGGCCTGCCGAACACCGACGGCAAGGTGCCGCCGACGCCGGGCAGCAAGGACGAGCAGGCCATGAACTACATCGGCCAGGGCAAGGTCCAGATGAACCCGCTGGCCATCGCCTCGATCACCGCGACCGTCCAGAGCGGCGCGTTCAAGCAGCCGATCCTGGTCCCCGGCCTGCCGCAGCAGGCGGCGGCCC
The DNA here is from genome assembly GCF_042677305.1 of Kitasatospora sp. NPDC127121. Classification (NCBI taxonomy): domain Bacteria; kingdom Bacillati; phylum Actinomycetota; class Actinomycetes; order Kitasatosporales; family Streptomycetaceae; genus Kitasatospora; species Kitasatospora sp. NPDC127121. Next base: position 5,305 of record NZ_JBHXTQ010000107.1, read on the forward strand.
GCCAGATCGCGCCGGACGTCGCGGGCAAGCTGCGCGCAATGATGAACGCCACCGCCACCGGCGGCACGGCCAAGGACGTGATGGCCGGGATCACCGACAATGCGGGTGCCAAGACCGGCTCCGCCGAGGTCGCCGGCGCGTCCACCACCAACAGCTGGTTCACCGCCTTCCGCGGCAACATCGCGGTCGCCGCCGAGGTGCAGGGCGGCGGCCACGGCGTCGACGCGGCCGGCCCGGCCGTCGCCTCGCTGCTCAAGGCCGCGGGCCGCTAGAACAACCCGTCCGGACGGAGCCCGCTCAGCCCCGTGGCAGGGCGGGCTCCGGTCTGCCCGGGAGCCGGTGCGGCGGGATCGGGCGCCGGCTGCTCCAGCGCCGGGCCGCCAGCCGCGGCCAGATCACCAGGACCACCGGCAGGGCGAGGTAGCCGAACCGCCCGGCCGGGGCGAGCATGAACGCGATCGCCAGCCCGGCGGCCAGCAGGTCGGCGGCCGCGATCGCGGACACCGGCGGCCGGGCGAGCAGCCAGATGGCCACCCCGATCCCGCCCATGGTCATCAGCGCCAGCGAGACGGAGTGCCCGGTCGGCCCGAAGCCGGCCAGCACCTTGCCGGGCAGCGGGCTGCCAGCCGGGGTGCGGATGGCGGTGAGCCCGAGCGGGAAGCGCACCACCTGCTCGCGCAGCGCGTCCGCCCGGGTCAGCACGGAGGGCAGGAGCACGGCCAGGCCGGTGCCGAGCGCGATCAGGGTGGTCCGGGCGGCGGGCCGGCGGCCGTACAGGCGCCACAGCAGCAGGGCGGCGACCGGCAGCGCCGGCCAGGCCGTCCACTTGAGGGTGCAGGCGAGGGCGAGCACCAGGCCGGCGCCGACGGTACGGTCCCGCTCGGCGAGTGCCATGGCGAGGCAGCAGAGGCCGATCAGCGGCAGGTCCACCCCGCCGACGACGAGGGCGAGCGAGATCAGCGGCGAGGCGGTGAGCACGGCGAGCGGCAGCAGCGGCGCGCGCTCGCGGGTGGGCCGCAGCAGCCGCCAGCTGGCCAGCAGGCAGACCACGAAGGCCAGCGCGAACCAGATCCGGGCGTCCCCGGCGACCTGGGCGAGGTCGGAGCCGTCGCCCAGCAGTTGGCGCGGCATCCCGAACAGGGTCATGGCCGGCAGGTACGGGTTGTAGTCGGTGACGACCACCGGGTGCGACAGGTACGGGCTGCCGGTGGTGAGCAGCAGGTGGGCCGAGCGTTCGACCACCATCACCTCGGACTGGTGGCGGCCCTGCACGGCGAGCAGGGCGAGCGGCGCGAGGACGGCCCCGGCGAGGGCGACCACGGCGGCGGCGCGGGCCGCGTAGCGGCGCGGCAGGGTGAGGCAGAGCAGCCCGGCCAGGACGTAGGCGGGGGCCGCGATGAAACCCCACATCCGCTGGTTGGGCAGGTCGGAGACGAGCGGGAAGGCGGCCGCCCAGCCGGCCGCGATCAGGCAGCCGAGCAGTTGGACGGTGCGCATCGAGGCGAGTCGGGCGGGATTCAGCCGATCGGGCGTGGGTGGGAACGTGCTCTCGCCACGCTGGCGGGGGAACGGCCGACTGGAGAAGCCGAGGGGCGGTCGTCCTGGTCCGGACGGCGCTGCGGCGGGGGTCGGCGGGGCCGGCGTTCTGCTGCGGCCGGTGAAGCGGCCGCGCGGGCGGGAGAAGCCGGGCGTGCGGGTGCTCACCATGGTGGAAGGTTATGGGTGGTGGCCGGGCCCTGTCGCCATGGCGTGGGGCACGTGGCGGGAGGCGGCATGAGGGGGGCCGCCGAGTGTCGTGGTCGGCGGCCCCTCATGTCCGGATTCTTCCGGCTCAGCTGTTGCGGTGGCCGGTGGAGCTGTCCGCCGCGGCGGCCTGTGCCTGCTGTTCCAGCTTGGAGTGCTTGATGCTGTAGCCGAAGTAGACGACCACGGCGACGGCGAGGGCGATCGCGCCGGCCCGGAAGGTGTCCGCGTGCAGGCCGGTGATCAGGTAGGCGCAGAAGGCGACGCTGAGCAGCGGGACGACCGGGTAGCCGGGGACCTTGAAGCCACGCGGCAGGTCGGGCTGGGTGCGGCGCAGGATGATCACGCCGATCGAGACGACCGAGAAGGCGATGAGCGTCCCGAGGCTGGTGATGTCGGCCAGCTCCTTCAGCGGGACGAAGGCGGCCAGCGCGCCGACGCCGAGGCCCACCACGAGGGTGTTCCAGACCGGGGTGCCGGTGCGCGGGGAGAGTTCGGCGAAGCGCTTGGGCAGCATGCCGTCGCGGCCCATGGAGTACAGGATGCGGGTCTGGCCGTAGATCACCACGAGGGTGATGCTGAAGATCGAGATGATCGCGCCGATCGCGAAGACGATCGAGGGCCAGGTCTGGCCGGTGATGTCCTGGAGGATCTGGGCGAGGCCGGCCTCCTGGCCCTCGAACTTCTGCCACGGCTGGGCGCCGATGCCGGCGAGGGCGACCAGGATGTAGAGCAGGGTCACCACGACCAGCGAGATGATGATCGCCAGCGGCAGGGTGCGGCGCGGGTTCTTGACCTCCTCACCGGCGGTGGACACGGCGTCCAGGCCGATGAAGGAGAAGAAGATGCTGGACGCGGCGACCTGCACGCCGCCGATGCCGAGCGGCATGAACGGGGTCAGGTTGCCGGAGTGGAAGCCGGTGAGCGCGATGCCGACGAACAGCAGCAGGATCAGGATCTTGATCCCGACCATGGCCGCGTTGACCTTCACCGACTCGCTGACGCCGCGGGTGAGCAGCACGCAGACCATCGCGACCAGCAGCAGCGCCGGCAGGTTGAACCAGTGGGTGTCGTTGGGCGCGCCGGACAGCTGCTCCGGGATGGTGAAGCCGAAGGCCAGGTCGAAGAACTTGTTCAGGTACTCGGCCCAGCTCACCGCGATCGCGGAGGCGGAGACGCCGTACTCCATCAGCAGGCAGATGCCGACGCCGAACGCGACGCCCTCGCCGAGGGTGGCGTAGGCGTAGGAGTACGAGGATCCGGAGACCGGGATCGCGGAGGCCATCTCGGCGTAGCAGAGCGCGGTGAGTCCGGCGGTGACCGCGGCGAGCACGAAGGACAGGATGACGGCCGGTCCGGCCGAGGGCACCGCGCTGCTGAGCACGAAGAAGATGCCGGTGCCGATGGTGGCGCCGATGCCGATCGAGGACAGCTGCCAGAGGCCGATCGTGCGGCGCAGGTGGATGCCGGAGCGTCCGCCCTCCTCGGGCGCACCGGCCGGGAGGCCGTCCTGGCCCTCGCTCTCGGCGATGAGGGACGAGACGGGCTTGCGTCGCAGCAGACGCGCACCGAGAGAGTTGCTGGTCACAACTGCGGTCCTTCTGGGCGGGGGGAGGGTGTCCTGGCGGCCGGTCACTCGACGCGCCATGGGGTGTCATCGGGGACCAACCGAACAAAGATGGGACAGTACCCCGCGAAAGCACCAGTGTCGCAAACGAACAGTCCGGATCGGCGCATTGTACGAATTGGCGCATGAGCCTATACAAACCGGACACTTCGCAGACGGCGGATTCGCCGTCCAGCAGCTAAAGCAGCAGCTCAGCGGCCCAGCACCGCCCGCATCACCGAGCGGGCGATCGGCGCGGCCAGCCCGCCGCCGGTGACGTCCGTGGCGTCACTGTCCGCGATCACCACGGCCACCGCCACCGGCGGCACCGCGTCCGAGCCGGCGGGCTTGGCCCAGGAGATGAACCAGGCGTACGGCGTCCCGCTGTTGTCCACCCCGTGCTGCGCGGTGCCGGTCTTCCCGCCGACCACCGCGCCGCCGATCCGGGCGTTGCCGCCGGTGCCGTTCTCCACCACGTCGGTCATCAGCTTCTGCACCTGCCCGGCCACCGCCGGGGTCGTCGCCCGCCGGTACACGGCGGGTTTCATCAGCTGCACCGCGGTGCCGTCGCCCTTCGTCAGCTTGTCCACGAGCTGTGGGCGCATCACCGTCCCGTCGTTGGCGATCCCGGCCGCGACCATCGCCATCACCAGCGGGGTCGCCGCGGTGTCGAACTGCCCGATCGAGGAGAGCGCCACCTGCGACTGGTTCATCGTGGTGTCGAAGTTGGACCGGGCCGGGCGCACCGGCATGTCCAGCCTGGCGTCGTTGAAGCCGAAGTTCTCGGCCATCGCGACCATCGGGCCCAGCCCGGTCCGCACCCCGAGGTAGCCCAGCACGCTGTTGCAGCTGTAGACCATCGCGGTGTCCAGCGACTGGCCGGGCCGGTCGCACGCCGAGGTGTCGTTGACCAGCGGCGTGGTCGTCCCGGGCAGCACGTACGGGAACGGCGCGTCGGTCGGCGCATCGGGGTCGGTGACCACGCCGGCCGCGAGCGCGGCCGCCGCCGTGACCACCTTGAAGGTCGAGCCCGGCGGGTAGGTCTGGCGCAGCGCCCGGTTGAGCATCGGCTGGTCGGTGTCGGCCTGCAGCCGGTTCCAGGCGGCCTGGTCGGCCGCGGCGGAGCCGGCGAAGCTGCCCGGGTCGTAGGACGGCGTGCTGGCCAGGGCGAGGATCCGGCCGGTGGCCGGCTCGATCGCGGCCACCGCGCCCTTCTGGCTGCCGAGCCCGCGCACCGCGGCCTCCTGGGCGGCCCGGTTCAGGGTGGTGTAGACGTCCCCGCCGGGGTTCTGCCTGCGGGCGACGGCGTCCCAGACCGCCCAGCCGGCCAGTCTGCTGTCCGTCCCGGACAGCAGGTCGTCCTCGACCCCCTCCAGCTGGGTGTTGCCGTACGCCTGCGAGGCGAAGCCGGTGACGGCCGCGTACGTCGGGCCGTCGGTGTAGGTGCGCTTGTAGTCGTACCGGCCGCCGGTGGGCTCGGAGCCGGTCACGGTGTCCGCGCCGACCCGGATGTTGCCGCGCGGCTGCGAGTACCGCTCGATGGTGAGCCGCTGGTTGGCGGAGTTGTGGTTGAGGTCCTCGGCCTGGAACACCTGCACCCGGGTGGCCTGGACGCACAGCGCCGCGACTAGCAGCAGGCAGAAGACGCCCGCGCGGCGCCCGGTGACGGAGATGCCGGGCAGGCCCTGCGGCCCGTTGCCCCGGGCGCGCGGACGGGAGCGGGTGCGCGCCATCAGTCCTCCTCCGACCCGGACGCGGACACGGGCAGGACCGGGGCCGGGGCCGGCCGGCGCGCGATGTCGCTCATCCGCACCAGCAACGCCACGATGATCCAGTTGGTGACCACCGAGGAGCCGCCCTGCGCGACGAACGGCAGCGTCATCCCGGTCAGCGGGATGAGGTCGAGCACCCCGCCGGCCACCACGAAAACCTGGAGGCCGACGATCGCGGCCAGCCCGATCGCCAGCAGCCGCCCGAACGGGTCGCGCAGCGCGATGCCCGTCCGGAACCCCCGGGAGATCAGCAGCGCGTACAGCAGGAACACCGCGACGAGCCCGGTCAGGCCGAGTTCCTCGCCGATGGTGGCGAGGATGAAGTCCGACTTGGCGGCGAAGCCGATCAGCACCGAGTGCCCGTTGCCGAGCCCGGTGCCCAGTTCCCCGCCCCAGGCGAAGGCGAACAGCGACTGGGCGATCTGGTTGGCGCCCTTGCCCGCCGCGATCGAGCCCAGCGGGTCCAGCCAGTCCGTCACCCGGCTGTGCACGTGCGGCGAGAGCCAACCCACCGTGGCCGCCCCGACCGCCGCCAGGGCCAGCCCGATCACGATCCACCCGGTGCGCGCGGTGGCCACGTACAGCATCACCACGAACAGGCCGAAGAACAGCAGCGAGGTGCCGAGGTCCGTCTCCAGCACCAGGACGCCGACGAACGCCGCCCAGATCAGCAGCACCGGCCCGAGCACCCGGCCGCGCGGCAGCTGCCAGCGCCAGACCCGGCGGCCGGTGAGCGCCAGCGCGTCCCGGTGCACCGCCAGGTAGGCGGCGAAGAAGACGGCCAGCAGGATCTTGGCGAACTCCCCCGGCTGGAAGGACAGCGGCCCGATGACGATCCAGATCCGCGAGCCGTACACCGGCGGGAAGAAGATCGGCAGCACCAGCAGGACCAGCGCCACCAGCGCCCCGAGGTAGGCGTACCGCTGCAGCCGCCGGTGGTCGCGCACCAGCAGCACGACCGCGATGAACAGCGCCACCCCCAGGCTCGACCAGAGCAGTTGGGTGGAGGCCGCGCCGGCGCCCGAGGTGGCGCGGTCCAGCCGGTAGATCACCACCAGCCCGATCCCGTTGAGCAGCACCGCGATCGGCAGCAGCAGCGGGTCCGCGTACCGGGCCCGCCGGCGGACCACGGCGTGCGCCAGCAGGGCGAGCACGCCGAGCGCGGCGCCGTACTCGGCCGCGCCGGCCGGCACCCTGCCGTCCAGGTTGACGCCGACCTCGACGTAGCCGAACACGGCGATCAGCACGGCGGCCAGGACCAGCAGCAGCTCGGTGGTGCGCCTGGTCGGCACCGGCCGGCTCGGCCGGGCTGCGGTTCTCGTCACGGCGGGGGGTGTCGCCACGGACCGTCCTGGGGGTCGCGGGGAGCCGGAGCGCTGTTCCGGGGGGATGCCAATCGGGATGGACCGGCGGCACGAAGCCGGTTCACCCAGGTTCGTCACCCTAACGAGCACTATCCATATTTATCGGCTTTTTGCTGCGGTGTGTCCGCTCTTGGCGTGAATCCTCCGCTCACTCGGGCCGCCGTCCGGCCAGCGCCGCCGCCCCGGCCGCCGCCGCGGCCAGCAGGACGGCGGCGAGCGGCAGTTCCGCCCACGGCACGGCGACCCGGCCGGTGCGGGCCGCGGAAACCAAACCGCGGACCGCCGCGTTGGCCGGCGAGAGCGGCGCCACCAGCTCCAGCGCGGCCAGCACCAGCGCCACCGCGATGCCGTACTGCGGCCGCGCCAGCACCGGCCGGTTCGCCAGCGCCCCGGCCGCCACCCCCAGCAGCACGCACACCACCGCGGCCGACGCCCCGGCCGCCAGCGCCGGTCCGGCCGGCGGCTGCCGCTCCACCCCCGGGTTGGCCACCGTCCCGCTCAGCCACCACAGCGCCGCCACCTCGGCCGCCGCCAGCGCCAGCCCGGCCGTCAGCGCCGCCATCAGCGCGCCCAGGTGCACCCGCAGCGGCCCCGCCGCCGCGACCAGGCAGGCCCGCGAGGCCGGCGGCTCCGCCCCGAGCACGCTGCGCACGTACCAGGCGCTCACCGGCAGCAGCACGGCCGCGCCGTAGCCGAGGTCGCCCAGCAGCGGGTTGCCCGCCGACACGCCCACCACCAGCAGCAGCGCGTACGCCAGGAACGGCGGCAGCCAGGCGTGCGAGCGCACCAGCAGTTCCAGGTGGTACCGGGTCAGCGCTCCGAGCTGCCTCACCGCTGCCCCTCCCGCTGCCGTACCGCCAGCACCCGGACGACCGGGCGGCCGAGCAGCAGCCGGCGCAGCAGCGCGTCCGTGTGCGCGGCCGGCACGGTCAGCCGCACGACCGTGCCGGCCAGCGGGGTGAGCCGCGGCGCCCCGGGCAGCCGGGGCGGCAGCGGGGTGCCGTCCGGGACGTCCACCTCGACCTCCATCGTCGGGCCGCCGCCGTCCGGCGCGGGCCCCGCCTCCTCGGCGGGCCGCAGCGCGCCGTCCGCGCCGACCCGGTAGGCGGCGCTGGTCAGCCCGGCCAGCCGGGCCGGGTCGTGGTCGACGAACAGCACCGCCCCGCCGTCCGCCGCCCGCTCGGCGGCCGCCTCGTCCAGCACCGCCCTGGCGTCGGGGTCGAGCCCGGTCCACGCCTCGTCCAGCAGCAGGACCGGGGCCTCCGCGAGCAGCGCCTGCGCGACCGCGACCTTCTGGCAGGTGCCCTTCGACAGCCGGCTCAGCGGCGTGCCCGCCCGGTCCGCGATGCCGAAGCGGTCCAGCCAGTCCCCGGCCCGCCGCCGCGCCCGCTCGGCCGACAGCCCGTGCACCCGGCCCACCCGCAGCAGGTACGAGGCGGCGTCGAACGGCAGCGCGGGCGGGAAGCGTTCTGGCACGTACGCGGCACCGCCCGGGCGGGCCACCCGCCCGGCGGTCGGCCGCTCGATCCCGGCCGCCAGCCGGAGCAGCGTCGACTTGCCGCTCCCGTTCGCCCCGGCGATCCGCACCAACTCCCCCGGCCCGACCGCGAGATCGACCCCGCACAGGACCCACCGCCCGCGCCGCCCGTACCGTTTGCCGACCCCCGTCAGCTCCACCGCGCCCCCACTCCCGCCCGGACTCGCACGAAACCCGCACGGAAGGCTATCCAGCCCGGGTAGGGCGGACGTAAGTCCTCGCAGCCCCGGCGGCCTTTCCACGCACCGGAGTTCACGCCGCGGCGGGGTGGCGCACGATCCGGTCTCGTTTGGCCATCGCGAACTGATGATCCCTAGGATCGCCGGGTGACTACCGGACGACGACCAAAGACCAGGCTCGGCAGCCTGCTGGGCGCCCTGGCGATAACGGGCGCCTCGCTGCTCATCGGCCTGCCCGCCCACGCCGACGAACCATCAGCCGGAGCCGCCGCGCCCAAGGAGGCCCCCAGGGTCGACCTCGTCCTGGACGTCAGCGGCTCCATGAACGAGCGGGACATCCAGGGCAAGAGCCGGATCTCGGTGGCCCAGCAGTCGCTGAACGACGTGATCGACGCGCTGCCCGCGGAGACCGAGTTCGGCATCCGCACCCTGGGCGCGAACTACCCCGGCAACGACAAGACCCAGGGCTGCCAGGACACCAAGCAGCTGTACCCGGTCGGCAAGACCAACAAGGTCGAGGCCAAGACCGCCATCGCCACCCTGCGGCCCACCGGCTGGACCCCGATCGGCCTGGCCCTGCGCGGCGCGGCCCAGGACCTCGGCAAGGGCGAGACCACCCGCCGGGTGGTGCTGATCACCGACGGCGAGGACACCTGCACCCCGCCGGACCCCTGCGACGTCGCCCGTGAACTCGCCTCCCAGGGCATCCACCTGGTCGTCGACACCCTCGGCCTGGCCCACGACGACAAGACCCGCCAGCAGCTGCTCTGCATCGCCAACGCGACCGGCGGCACCTACACCGACGTCCGCACCCAGGAGCAGCTCACCGACAAGGTGAAGCAGCTGGTCGACCGCTCCAACGACACCTACGCGGTCACCCCGGTGAAGACCTCCGGCGCCGACAAGTGCGAGAGCGCCCCGGTGCTCGCCCCGGGCGTGTACAGCGACCGCGAGAAGTTCTCCGAGCACCGCGTCTACAAGGTCCCGGTCAAGTCCGGCCAGGAGCTGCGCGCCTCGGTCAGCGTCGGCCTGGACCGCGCGGTGGCCCGGGACTACGGCGTCCTGCTGCAGGCCACCAGCGCGACCGGCCAGGAGCTGGTCCGCGGCACCGACGCCGGCAGCAGCCGCACCGACGTGATCTCCACCGGCCTGCGCTGGTCCACCAGCGACTCCAAGGGCTACATCACCACCGGCCCGACCTCCTCGTCGAGCGCCAAGCCGGAGACCACCGTCTGCCTGGTCGTCAGCAACTCGCTGGCCCCGCAGGCCGGCGTCCAGGCCGACCCCGGCCTGCCGCTGGAGCTGACCGTCGACCTGGCCACCGCCTCGTCCGCCCCCGAGGGTGCGGCGATGGGCCTGGGCCGCGGCTGGATCCTGCTGCTCACCCTCACCCTCGCCGGGCTGCTGTTCGGCCTGGTGTTCGGCTGGATCGCCCGCTGGCGGATCTCTGTCTGGCGGGAGAACTGACCATGCGACCGACCACACGATCGACCACGCGCACGACCCTTCGCGGCGCCCTCGCCGCCCTCGCCCTGCTGCCCGCCCTCGCGCTGGCCGCCCCGGCCGCCTCCGCCGCCTCCCCCTCGCCCTCGGCGAGCGCGAGCGGCACCCCGGCCCCGGCCACCAAGGCCGGCACCTCCTTCCTGACCGCGACCAACCTCTCCCCCGGCCAGGACGCCAACGTCGCCGCCTCCACCGGTGACTACCTGTACTGGGCGTTCGGCGCCTCCGAGGGCCAGACCCCGACGATCGGCCTGACCGTCAACCTGGCCCCCGCGACCGACCGGCACGGCCCGCAGACCTGGTCCGCCGAGGTCTTCGACGGGCTCCGCCGCCGCCAGTCCTGCACCGCCGGCACCCAGAACGCCACCGGCGACCAGAACACCGGCACGCTCACGCTGAGCTGCACCCTGCGCGAGATCCGCTCCTGGGCCGAGCCGTGGTCCGGCGACCCGCTGCCCGGCACCTACTACGTGCGGCTCTCGGTCAGCGACGTCCCGCAGCCCGACCTGGGTCTGGCCACCTCCGTCCAGCTGCACGTCAGCGCCAAGGGCAACGCGGACAACGCCCAGCCGGAGGGCGGCGAGCTCAAGGCCCCGCTGGTCCCGCCGGCCGGCGGCGGCGCCAGCACCGCGAAGGCGGCCGCCCCGGTGGCGGCCGAGGAGCACTGGTACACCGGCTGGTTCTCCGGCTGGAACAGCCGCTGGTACTGGACCATCGGCGGCGGCGCCCTGGCCGCCCTGGCGGGCGTCCTGGGCTACAACCTGACCAGGCACCCGCGCGGCTACCGCCCGCCCCGCTACGGCGCCGTCCCGCCGCAGTCCGGCGCCCCCCAGCCCGGCCCCTACGCCGGCTCCCAGCGCCCCTGACCCACCCCGCCCCACCCCGAGGGCCGGCCGGATTCCCCCGGCCGGCCCTCGGCCGTTCCCACTCCCGTTCCCACTCCCGTTTCCGCTCCTGCTCCGGCTCCCGCTCCCCTCCGCGACCGACCGTCAGTTCACCGACCCACCCCGCCGTGACGGTCGTCACACGGCCAACTCCCTCACCCGCGCGCCGGATCGACCCCGGACAACGCAGAAGCCCCGCCCGGTCTGACGACCGGGCGGGGCTTCTGTTGGGTGGAGCTGAGGGGATTCGAACCCCTGACCCCCTCGATGCGAACGAGGTGCGCTACCGGACTGCGCCACAGCCCCAACGAGAAGAAACTCTAGCACCTTCCGGAGGGGGTCCGTGACCACCCCCGGGGATGCGGTGCTGGTCCGGGGGCCGGGGAGGTCACTCGTTGGCCGCGCGGGGGCGGGCGTCGGGGGCCGACGGTTCGGCGTACTGGTCGAACAGCGGGGTGTTGCGGGCGGACTCGGCGGGGCGGCCCGCGGTCCAGGTGCCGGGGGCCGTCAGGTCGAGGCCGCGGGAGACCCGGGGGGCGACCGGCGCCGTGACGTACGTCGGCAGCGGGACGGGCACCGGCTCCCAGGAGTCCGGGCCGGCCGCGCCGCGCTCGCGCATGCCGTCGACCCACTCCTCGTGCTCGGTCGCCTCGGCCACCGCTGAGGCGGACGGCGCGGAGACGGCGGCCTCGCCGGGGTCGGCGGCCAGCCGCAGGTGCGGGCGGCGTCCGGCCCGCCCCTCGGCGGCCGGGGTCTGGGCACGAGCCGGGGCGTGGGCCCGGACGTGGGGCTGGGTGTGGACCTGGGTGTGGGCCTGGGTGTCGACGGCCTCGGCGGGGACGCTCCGGGCCGCGGCGCGCTGCTGCTCGCGCTTGCGCAGCCGCTCGGCCGCCTGGGCGGCCCGGGCACGGTCGAGCTTCACCTCGTAGCGCTGGCGCTCCAGCTTGCGCAGGTGGCCGATGTACAGGGTGAGGAGGGTCGCCGGGACGGCCGGGACCCAGAGGAAGGCCAGTCCGGCCACCGCCGCGACCACGGCGCCGAGCGCGAAGGCCAGGAAGAGGGCGGTGACCATCCGGCGCCGGCGGGCCAGCAGCCGGGCCCGGCGCTGCGCCCCGCCGTGCGGCGCGGAGCCCGGACGCTCTCCCCGGGCACCCCGCTCGGGCGAGGGCGAGGGCGCGATCGCGGACACCGGCACCGGCGCCGGTGGAGGCTCGACGGAGGCCGAGGACTCGGGCTCCACGGCGGGCGGCGCGGAGTCCGCCGCGGGGTCGTCTGAGGCGGCCCCGTCCCGTCCGGGAGGGCCGTCGCTGCTGTGCTCGTCGTCACGCGGTTCGTCGCCCAGGGCCCGGGCTGCCCGCCGCTCCAGCCCCGAACGCCCGGCCAGCAGGCGGATGGCGGTGCTGAAGCGCTCCGTCGGGCGCGCCTCGTTGAGTTCGTCCTGCCTGCGGAGCCACATCGGCACCAGATAGGCGGCCCAGGCCCCTACGATGACGGCGTAGATAAGGCCGCTACTGCTCACGACCCACACCGTACGGGCGCCGGGAAGGCCTGGCAGCAATTTGGCTCGGCGTGTCGTGTGATCAAGCTGATTCTCCGACTATTTTGCCGGTATTTGTGCCAGTCCGCCGTCGCGGCGATGCCATATCGATATTTGATTCGAACATATATTCAATTACTTGACTCGTGACCTGAACTGATCGACCGCCAGCGTTCCAGCATCCCCTCCGGCACCTCCTCGGCGGTCAGCGCGTACACCAGGTGGTCCTGCCAGGCGCCGTCGATGTGGAGATAGCGCGGGCGGATTCCCTCCGAGCGGAAGCCGAGCTTTTCCACCACCCGGCGGCTCGGGCCGTTCTCCGGGCGGATGCAGACCTCGATCCGGTGCAGGCCGAGGGTGCGGAAACAGTGGTTGACGGAAAGCGCCACGGCCGTCGGCATGATGCCCCGGCCGGCCACCGCCTCGTCGATCCAGTACCCGACGTTCGCCGAGCACATCGAGCCCCAGGTGATGCCGCCGACGGTCAGCTGGCCCACCAGCTGGCCCTTGTAGAGCACGACGAAGGGCAGCATCCGCCCGGCCGAGCCCTCACCGCGCAGGAAGCGCACCATCTGCCGGAACGTCGGGCGCGGCCCGGCGGCCTGCCCGGCCGGACCGGGCGGGACGGTCGCCTCCCAGCGGCGCAGCCAGTCCCGGTTGCGGAGGCTGACCTCCTGCCACTCGCGCTGGTCGCGGGCCCGGATCGGGCGCAGCACGACCTCCCCCTCGTGGAGTTCTACCGGCCAGCCGGCGTTCAGTGCGCTCTCCCGGAAGCTGGTGCGTCCGGCCGGGGGTGGTCCCCGCCGCCGAGCTGGTCGACGGCGTGGGCGAGCAGCGGTTCGAGGACGGCCAGGCCGTCCTTGACGCCGCCGGTCGAGCCCGGCAGGTTGACGATCAAGGTACGTCCGGCGAGCCCGGCCAGCCCGCGGGAGAGCGCCGAGGTCGGAACCTTCTCCCGGCCGTACGCGCGGATGGACTCGGCGATGCCGGGGACCTGCCGGTCGATCACCCGGGCGGTCATCTCCGGGGTGAGGTCCATCGGCGAGATGCCGGTGCCGCCGGTGGTGAGCACGACGTCGTAGCCGGCCGCGACGGCCTCGCGCAGGACGGCCTCCACCGGCTCGCCGTCCGGGACGACCCGGGGGCCGTCGGCGGTGAAGCCCATCGCGGTCAGGCCGGCCACCAGCAGCGGGCCGCCCCTGTCCTCGTACACGCCGGCCGAGGCCCGGTTGGAGACCGTTACCGCAAGCGCCCTCATGCGCCCGCCCCCTCGATGGTGAACCCGTTCCGCCCGCTCACTCGCCCGCCTCCGGCGCGAACCAGTCGCCGCTCTTGCCGCCGGTCTTGCTGAGCACCCGGACGGACTCGATGGTGGCGCCCTTGTCCACGGCCTTGACCATGTCGATGACGGTGAGGCCGGCCACCGCGACGGCGGTCAGCGCCTCCATCTCGACGCCGGTGCGGTCGGCGGTCCTCACGGTGGCGGTGATCTCGACGGCGTCGTCCGCGACCGTGAGGTCCACCGTGACGCCGGAGACGGCGATGGGGTGGCAGAGCGGGACCAGGTCGGGGGTCTTCTTGGCGCCCATGATCCCGGCGATCCGGGCCACCGCGAGGGCGTCTCCCTTGGGCACGCCCTCGCCGCGCAGCAGCTCGACCACCTTCGGGGAGACCCGGACCCGGCCGGCCGCGACGGCGGTGCGCGCGGTGGCGGCCTTCTCGGAGACGTCGACCATCCGGGCCGCGCCCTGGTCGTCGACGTGGGTGAGGCGGTCGCCGGGGGGAGGTGTCGTCACGGGTGGCTCCAGGGGCGCGCAGGTGGAATACCGCGCTACCGTACAGCTCCCCCGCCCCACCCCGTGGGAGGGGCCTGGTCCGCGGGACATGTCCTAGGAACCGAGCAGGACCACGTCGACCTCGCTGCCGGCGGGCAGGGCGGTGACGGCCTCGGGGACGGTGATCAGGCAGTTCGCCCGGGCCAGGGCGCCGACCAGGTGCGACTCGGCGCCGCCCACCGGCTCGACGGTGCCGTCCGCCGCCGAGTAGCGGCCGCGCAGGAACTGCCGGCGGCCGGCCGGGGAGCGCAGCGCCGCCGGGCAGAGCGCGCGGACCACCGGGCGGTGGACGTCGGCGGCGCCGAGCATGGTGCGGATGACCGGGCGGACGAACAGCTCGAAGGAGATGTAGGCGCTGACCGGGTTGCCGGGCAGGGCGAGCAGCGGCACGCCGGCCGGGCCGCCGATCCGGCCGAAGCCCTGCGGCTTGCCGGGCTGCATCCGCAGCCTGCGGAAGTCGACACCGCCGTAGGACTCGAAGACCTCCTTGACCACGTCGTACGCGCCGACGCTGACCCCGCCGCTGGTGACGATCAGGTCGGCCCGGCCGAGCTGGTCCTCCAGGACGGCGCGCAGCCGGTCGGCCTGGTCCGGGACGGCGCCGACCCGGTAGGCGATGGCGCCGGCGTCCTGGGCGGCCGCGGTGAGGGTGAAGCTGTTGGAGTCGGAGATCTGCCCGGGGCCGACCGGCTCGCCGGGCTGGACCAGCTCGCTGCCGGTGGACAGCACCACGACCCGGGGGCGCGGCCGGACCGTGACGGTGGCGCGGCCGATCGCGGCGAGCAGGCCGAGCTGGGTGGGGCCGAGCCGGGTGCCGGCCCCCAGGACCTTGGTGCCGGCCGCGACGTCGCTGCCGCGGCGGCGGATGTGGGCGCCCTCGGCGACCGGGCGCAGGACGCGGACCTCCTCGTCCTCGACGGGCGCGGTCATCGCGTCGGCGGGCACGCCGGTGCCGGTGCCGCCGTCGGTCCATTCGACCGGGGCGACGGCCTGGGCGCCGGGCGGGACGGGGGCGCCGGTCATGATCCGGGCGGCCTGGCCGGGCCCGACCCGGGGCAGTTCGCCCGCGCCGGCCGCGATGTCGCCGACGACGGCGAGCACCGAGGGGTACGGGTCGGTGGCACCGACGGTGTCGGCGGTGCGCACGGCGTAGCCGTCCATCGAGCTGTTGTCGAAGGGCGGCAGGTCGCCGCCGGCGAGGACGTCCTCGGCGAGCCGGCAGCCCTGGGCGTCGAGCAGTTGCAGCTCGATGGCGGGCAGCGGGCCGACCGCGGCCAGGACGTCGCTGAGGTGTTCGTCCACCGTCCAGAGGCGGGGGGCCGCCGGTGCCGGGTCCGTGGATCCGTCGCAGCAGGCTGCGGCGGATCCGGTGGTGTGGTGGGTGGACCCGGTCATCGGCGGCTCGCTCTCTGTCGTCGTGTCAGTCCTGCAGCTCGGAGGCGACGAACTCGCGCAGCCAGGAGCGGAACTCCGGGCCGAGGTCCTCGCGCTCGGAGGCCAGTCGGACGATAGCGCGCAGGTAGTCCGCGCGGTCGCCGGTGTCGTAGCGGCGGCCCTTGAAGAGCACGCCGTGGACCTGGCCGCCGGCCTCCGGGTCGCGGGTGGTCAGCTCGCGCAGGGCGTCGGTGAGCTGGATCTCGCCGCCGCGGCCGGGCGGGGTCTCCCGCAGCACGTCGAAGACCAGCGGGTCGAGGACGTAGCGGCCGATGACGGCGTAGTTCGAGGGGGCCTCGTTCGTCTCGGGCTTCTCGACCAGGTCGGTCACCTGGAAGACGTCCTCGCCGAAGCCGTTCGCCTTGACGGCGGCGCAGCCGTAGAGGTGGATCTGGGAGGGGTCGACCTCCATGAGGGCGACGACCGAGCCGCCGAGCTCCTGCTGGACCTCGATCATGCGGGCGAGCAGCGGGTCGCGCGGGTCGATCAGGTCGTCGCCGAGGAGGACGGCGAAGGGCTGGCCGGCCACGTGCTGCTCGGCGACCGAGACGGCGTGGCCGAGGCCCTTCGGGTCGCCCTGGCGGACGTAGTGCATGTTGGCCAGCTCGACGGATTCGCGGACCCGGCGCAGGCGGTCCTCGTCGCCCTTGCGGGCGAGCAGCTCCTCCAGCTCGTACGCGCGGTCGAAGTGGTCCTCCAGGGCCCGCTTGTTACGGCCGGTGACCATCAGTATGTCGGACAGCCCCGCGGAGGAGGCCTCCTCGACGACGTACTGGATGGCCGGCTTGTCGACGACGGGCAGCATCTCCTTCGGAGTGGCCTTGGTTGCCGGGAGGAAGCGGGTGCCCAGTCCGGCCGCGGGTACCACGGCCTTGGTTACCGGGATTCGGGAGTTGGTCGTCGTCATGCGTTTACCTTACTCAGGCACGTTTTCGCCCGGCCGAGCGCGGTCGACGGCTAGGACAGCACGTCGCGGGGCCCGGCCACGGCGGCAGGCGTATGGGAATTGACCGGCTGGGCGAGGGGGTCCCCGCCGGCACAGGGCGACAGACTACCCGGCTTTTTTGAACGGTCACGCTCGGCAGTCGCGTTGGGCTGCGCACCGGCGGCGGGCGGGGCGGCCGGCCGCGCCGCCGACCGGTCGCCGGGGCCCGGGCGGACCCGCCAGCAGTCACCGCCGGCCGCCCTGGCCTCGGCGAGCGCGCGGTCGGCGGCGCGCAGCAGCACGGCGGCGTGGGTGCCGTCCTCGGGCAGCACGGCGACGCCGACGGCGGCGGTGAGGCCGTTGCCGTGCGCCGGGCGGGACTCGCGCGGGCCGGAGGACCAGTCGAGCAGTAGGTGCCGGCGGACCGACCAGACCAGGCGCTCGGCGACCTGCACGGCGCCCTCGGCGCCGGTGTCCGGCAGCACCACCAGGAACTCCTCGCCGCTGTAGCGGCCGAGGGTGTCGGCGCGGCGGATCTCCATCGCCAGCCGCTGGGCGAGGTCGCGCAGCACCGCACCGGCACGGCCGCGGCCGTGCTCGGCGACGACCGCGTCGAAGCCGGTGATCTCCAGCAGCAGCACGGCCAGCGGGCGTGGTCCTTCGGGCTGGTCGGTCCGCTCGGCGCGGCGGGCGCGCTCGATCTCGCGGTCCAGGGTGAGCTGCAGGTGGCGGTAGTTCCACACGCCGGTGAGCGGGTCGCAGGAGGCGGTGCGCTCCAGGTCGGCGCAGTGGGTCTCCAGTTCGGCGATCCGCTCGCGCAGCTGCTCCTGCCGGGCGGCGGCTTCGGCGCCGCCCCGGCGCAGCCGCAGCCCGAGCACGGTGGCGCCGGCCAGCGCGGGGGCGCTGAGCACGGCCAGGGCCTGGACCAGCAGCGGGGTGGACAATCGCGGCGGCCTTTCGCATGTCAGGCTCTGCGCGTCGATGGCGCTGGCCGGCGGGACCGGTCGGCGAGACCGGTCGGCGGCACAGCTCGACGGCACAGAGTTGCGGAGGATCCGATGCACAACGAGAAGAGCGATCTGAGGACACGGCTGTTGACCCGGCGCCGCGCACTCTCCGCCGACGGGCGCGCGGAGGCCGCGCACGCGCTGGCCGGGCACGCCGGGGAGCTGGCGGCGCCGGGCACCACCGTGGCCGCGTACGTGTCGGTGGGCGCCGAGCCCGGGACCAGGCCGTTGCTGGACGCGCTGCGGGCGCGCGGGGTGCGGGTCCTGCTGCCGGTGCTGCTGCCCGACAACGACCTGGACTGGGCCGCCTACCAGGGCCCGCAGGAGCTGGCCCCGGCCGGGCGCGGGCTGCTGGAGCCGGTCGGCCCGAGGCTCGGCCCGGAGGCGGTCACGGAGGCCTCGGTGGTGCTGCTGCCGGGCCTGGCGGTGGACCGGCGGGGGCTGCGGCTGGGCCGCGGCGGCGGCAGTTACGACCGGGTGCTGGCCCGGCTGGGGCGGGCGGGCGCGCGGCCGGTGCTGGCGGTGCTGCTGTACGAGCACGAGCTGCTGGACGAGGTGCCGGCCGAGCCACACGACCGCCCGGTGGACCTGGCGGTCACGCCCACCGGGCTGCGCAGGCTGGGGTGAGACGGCGGCGGGCCCCCCTCGGCGGGGCGGCGCAGGCGCCGTGGGGGGGGGGGGCGCGGGGGGTGCGTCGGGGGGGACTCCGGGGGTGCCCCCCGCGGGGGGAGG
>NZ_JBHXTQ010000108.1:0-22645 GCF_042677305.1 Kitasatospora sp. NPDC127121
GAACGGGGCTATCCAGGACGGCTCCGACGCCGTGATCACACCAGCCACGGCAAGATCATCTCACCCGCGACCAGCAGTTACGGGACAGCCCTTAGGACCAAATCACCGGCAGCATCGGCCTGCCCGCTGCAGCCTGAACCAGGACCCGGAACCCGACCCCACCACACCCTGGCGACCCGTCAGACCATCACCCGCCCGTCAACGTGACAACACCCGCGCTGGGATGCCTGTGGAGCGGAGGAAGCGTCATCGAACTGTGATGGTCGGCTGTTGGTGTTTCGGTGACCTGTTTTGGTTTGAATTGTCTGTCAGATCTGATTGGCCATCTTGGTCGTTTCGGCTTCGTGGTGTGGGGACTTGAGTGTAGGTCACAGGCCTGATGTCGGTTGAGGTGGGGCTTTGACGTGCTGGATCCCGGTCGATAGCGTCCGCTTGGCTTTCTCTTTGCCGGCGCGGGGGGCGGCTGGCGTCTCCCGGCTGGCGTTTTACCGGGAGTTTTGAATGCGTACTGTTAGAAGACTGGCTCTGCCTCTGGGCGTGGCGCTGGCGATACCGGTGGTGGCCGGTTCGATGCCGGTCGCGGCGACGGCCGCGGAGGCTTCGGCGCCGGTGGCGGTGGAGAACTTCGCCTACCCGGACGCCGCGAAGATCCTCGCCGAGCGGAACATCACGCTCAAGAGCGGCGACGGGCACATCGTGCTCGCAGACTGCACCGCGGGGCCGGGGCAGGTGCAGCTCTACAGCCGGGCGGCGAACCCGAGCGAGGTCTGCTTCAAGATCAACGGTCCGGCCGGGTACCTGGCGTTGGAGATTCCGAAGATCTACAACATCAAGGGCGACGACCACACGGTCAAGGCGACGGTCAGCACCGACGGCACCACCAGCACGATCGACCTGGCCAAGAACGTCTGGACGCCGGTCGGCGAGGGCGGCACCGCGGGTAGTGAGACGACGCTGCTGGAGCTCAACGCCACCGGCGGGCCGGCCGCGCCGGCCAACACCGACTTTCCGGCCGTCGGCACTGTGACGGCCGGGCAGGCCGGACGCGCGGATGCGCGTTCCTGCACGGCGACGCTCGTCGACCGCTACTGGGTGCTCACCGCCGCCGGCTGCATCGGCGGGGCGTCAGGCGCCCCGGCGGCCGACACCACCGCCACCGTCAGCGGCCACACCGCCACCGTCGCCGAACTGGTGACCCGCTCTGACCGTGACCTGGTGCTGGCCCGCCTGGCCACCCCGATCGACGGCGTCACCCCGGCGGCCCTGGCCACGGCTGCGCCCACGAGCGGGCAGAGCCTGCGGGTGGCCGGCTTCGGGCGCACCGCCACCGAGTGGGCGCCGCTGAAGCCCCACGCCGCCACCCACACCACCGGCACCGTCGCTGCCACCACCGTCGACACCACGCCGGCCGCCGGAAACGCGGCGGTCTGCCAGGGCGACGCCGGGGCGCCGCTGCTGCGCGACGCCAACGGCACGAGCGAGGTCGTCGCGGTGGCCTCCCGCTCCTGGCAGGGCGGCTGCCTGGGCACCCCCGCCACCGAGACCCGCACCGGAGCCACCTCCACCCGCGTCGACGACGTCGCCGGCTGGGTCCAGCAGGTCCGCGCCACCGCGCTCGGCTGGAAGACCCAGGCCCTCGTCAAGGGCGACACCGGCCTGTTCCAGGCCACCCGCCTCTACGACGGCACCTGGACGCCCTTCGAGGACGTCCAGGCCAAGGCCGGCAACATCGGCGGGGTCAAGGCCGTGTCCGCCGCCGGCATCAACGGTGACACCCACATCGTCGCGCTCGGCGGTGACGGACACCTGCACCACACCATCCACACCCTGGCCGGTGCCTGGGGAGGCTTCGGCGACCTCAACACCAACGTCGGCGACCTCGGCAGGATCACCCAGGTCTCCGTCTCCTCTACCGGCGCCAACCTCCAGGTCGTCGTCCTGGCCGACGGACAGCTCTTCCACACGATCCGTTCCGCCGACGGCACCTGGGCCGGCTTCAGCCCCGTCTTCTCCGTCGCCGGGTCCCTCAACGGTGTCACCGCCGTCGCCGTCGCCGGCACCGGCAACGATCTGCAGGTCGCCGCCATCGCGAACGGCCGCGTCTACCACACCGCCCGCATCGGCTCGACCGGCGTGTGGGGCGCCTGGGGCGCGGTCGCCGACGCCGCCGGTGACACCGGTTCGGTCACCTCCGTCGCCATGGCCCGCCAGGGCAACGACATGAACCTGGTGGTCGTCACCGACACCGGCGCCCAGTACCACACCGTCCGCTTCTCCGACGGCACCTGGCAGCCCTTCGGCCCGCTCACCAGCGTGCTGGGGCAGGTCACCGCCACCTCGGTCAGCGCGGCCCCCGTCGACGGCGACGCCCAGTTCGCCTTCGTCACCAGCGACAACCGCGTCATCACCGTCGGCCGCCTCGCCGACCGCACCTGGAGCGCACCCACCGCCCTCAACCTCCAGGGCGTCAACGGCAACCACACCGGCACCGCCATCGCCGGCACCCTCTAAACGCAGCAACCGCCCGACAACTCCCGGTGGGGCCGCGGCCGGACTCCCCCGGCCTCACCGGCACACCGTCCCGCCTCGGGATCCCCGGGGCGCGGTCGGCGCCCGTCCAATCTCCGACTCCGGCCGGATCCGCTTGACCCAGCGGGTTGGTGACAGGCCGGGACGGACGGCCGACGCACGACCAATGACCACCTGCCGCCTCGCCTGCTCCAGGTGGGGCGGCAGGTCCTTGTGGTGCGGCGGTTCGAGCCCCACCACGTGTTCTCCGAACGTTTCCAGGGCCGTTGGCGCGATGACCTACGGCCGTGCAGCACTTCGGTGCCCGACAACAGAATGGATTGCGAATTCCGATGAGGGTGTCATTGACCCCACGGGCCACAAGGTCGCGCCTCGCGGCCGGGCTCGTGGTCGGAGGCCTGCTGACAGGCCTGCTCACCGTCCCGGCCGCGGCGGCGGACACGCCGCCGGCGACCGGGCCCAACCCCGACCGGGTCAGGACGGTTGCCGCCTGGCAGTCCGGCGGCCCTGCGGTGCGCCAGGCTGCTGAGAACGCGCTGATCGGCTCCGACGACGACCTGAAGAAGTTCCTGGCCACCGGCCAGACGGCAGCCACCGATCAGGACCTGCGGACGCAGATCGAGGAACTCGTCGCCAAGTCCGGCCCCGGCGTCCGCGAGGCCGGCACGGCCGCGCTCAAGGGATCCGCGGCTGACCTGCAGGCCTTCCTCGACAAGGGCGTCAAGAAGGCCTTCGAGGACGACCAGCGGGTCCTGCTGTCGCAGATCATGGCGGCCGGCGGCCCCGGTGTGAAGGACGCCGCGGGCAAGGCCATGGACGGCTCCCTCGCGGACGTAACGGCATTCCTCAACGAGGGCCAGTTCAAGGCCAGGAACGACGACGACCGCGTCCACCTCTCCCAGCTGATGGCCTCCGGCGGTTCGGAGGTGAAGAAGGCCGCCGGCGCCGCCCTGGACGGCACCATGGAAGACGTCCAGCTGTTCCTCCAGTACGGCTACCAGACGGCCGCCGCGCACGACCAGGAGACCCTGACGGTCTCCCAGCTCGCCGACCTGACGACCAACGCCTCCACCCAGGCAGGGCAGCAGGCCCAGACCGCCAAGGACGCGGCCGGCAAGGCACTGGACGCCACCAAGCTGGCAAAGGAGGCCGCCGAGCGCGCCGCCGCCGAGACCAAGGCCGCCCAGGGCTCCGCCGGACAGGCGTCCAACGCCGCCGGCCGCGCCGCGGACGCGGCGAACCGGGCCGCGAACGCCGCCCAGACCGCCTCGAAGGCGGCGAAGGCCGCCAACGAGGCCTCCCGCCAGGCCGCCAACGCCGCGGCCGATGCCGCGTCGGCCGCCACCAAGGCCGGCGACGCCGCCGCCCGGGCACTGGCCGCCGCCGGCGGGGCAGCCGGCGACGCGAGCAAGGCCGACCTGGCCCGCAACGCTGCCGTCACCGCCCGCAACGCCGCTTCCGACGCCCGCACCGCGGGCGAGGCCAGCCAGTGGGCTGGGCGGGCCGCCGCCCAGGCCGGCATCGCCGCCCAGGCCGCCGCCTCCGCCGGTATCAACGCCCAGGCCGCCGCCGACGCCGCCGCAGAGGCCGCCGGCTACTCCGGTGAGGCCGGCGGCGCCGCCGACCGCGCCCGCCAGGCCGCCGCCCGCGCCAGGAGCGCGGCCGCCGAGGCCACCCGCGCGGCGAAGGCAACCCTCGCGATCGCGAACCAGGCCGCCGCAGCAGCCGGCGACGCCCAACGGGCCGCCAATTCCGCCGCCGCACACGCCGACGCGGCCGCGGCCGCCGCAGACGAAGCCGCCAACCACGCTGGCAACGCAGGGACCTGGGCCAACACCGCCCAAGCCGCTGCCACCGCCGCCAGCGCCGCCGCCGACTCCGCCGCGAACTCTGCCGAACAGGCCCACAAGATCGCCGACGTCGCCCGCGCCAGCGACACCGAGCGCCTCACCGCCCAGCAGGCCGCCGAGATGGCCGCCGCCGAGGAAGCCTCCCGCCAGGCCGACCAGAAGGCCAAGACCGCCGCCTGGGAATCCGGCAAGGCCACCCAACTCGCCGCCGACACCGAGCAGCTCATCAAGGACGCCACCGCCGCCGGCACCGACGCGAAGACCGCGGTGCTCAAGGGCCGCCAGGCAGCCCTGCGCCTGATGGCCTCCGCCGGCCCGTGGACCAAGGCCGCCGCCCAGAGCGCCCTGGAAGGCGACGACGACACCGTCCAGGCCTTCCTCACCACCGACCTGACCACCGCCCGCAGCTACGACGACCGCACCAGCGCCCTCGCCATCGCCCAAGGCCCCGGCAAGCTCGAGCTGCGCCTGGCCGCGGAGACGGCCAGCGTCGGCACACCGGAGCAGGTCCGCGCGTTCCTGACCACCGGGCAGTATCCGGGCAAGGACGACGACGACCGCGTTCAGCTCTCCCAGATCATGGCCGCGGGCGGCCCGGGCGTGAAGGAGGCCGCCGGCAAGGCGCTCGACGGCACCATCGACGACGTCCGCGTGTTCCTGACCACCGGCCAGTACAAGGCTCGCCAGGACGACAACCGCGTCCTGGTCACCCAGGCGATGGCGACCGGCGGCCCCGAAGTCCAGGCAGCGGCCCAGGCCGTCATGTCCGGCCCCACCAACCGTCTCGAGCCGTTCCTGCAGAGCGGCCTGTTCAAGGCCCGCGAACGCGACGCGCTGACCGCCACCCACGTGGCCACCATCACCTCCTACCTCGCCACCATCGACGGCCAGGTCGCCCTCGCCCGCCAGCACGCGGCCGACGCCGCCCAGTCCTACGCCGACGCCCGCGGCGCCGCCGACGAAGCCGCCGGCTACGCCAACCAGGCCCGCACCAGCGCCAACACCGCCGCCGACTGGGCCGCCAAGGCCGCCGCCTCCGCCAAGCAGGCCCAGGCCTCCGCCCAGCAGGCCGCCCAGTACGCCAAGCAGGCCCAGGCCTCCGCCGCCTCCGCCACCGACGCCGCCAGCCGCGCCAGTGCCTCGGCCGCCGCGGCCGCCGGCTATGCGGCCAAGGCGAGCAAGTTCGCGGCCGACGCCAAGACGGCCGCCGACCAGGCGAAGGCCTCGGCAGCCGCTGCTGCCAAGAGCAGGGACGAAGCGTATGCGGCCGCCCGGGAGGCCGCGCAGCTGATCATGTCGAAGCAGCAGACGGAGGATGTCACCCGCCAGGCCGTCGTCTCCGGGACAGCCGGTACCAACGGAGACGAGCGCGCCTACTACGTCGAGGTCGTTGAACGGCCCGGCTTCCAGAAGAAGGTCATTGCCGACAACCTCGAGCGGTGCGATCACGGCACCATGGGGGTGACAGACAGACTCGTCTACGGCGACGGCAATTGGCACAAGAACGATGCGGGAGTGCTGGTCTGCGACGTCACGACCACTGCCCAGTTCACCGGCACCGTCGACTACCTCATGCGAACCTGCCCCGAGCCCGGCCTGACGGTCGAGCAGTGCAGGGGCAAGTACAGCGTCTGGGACACCATCGTGCTCAGCAGCACGACCCTGGACCGCAAGACGGTCACAGCTACCATCCAGGTGACTCGTGAACAGTTCTTCGCCAGTGGTGCTGCCCCGGTCTGCTTCCTCGAAGTCTGCTACAGCGGCGCCGGGGCCGGCTTCCTGGCCAACGTCCTGTACGGCGACGCCATCGAATGCATCAACCACCCCGGCGCCACGGCGGCCTGTGGATTCGCTCTCGCGAACCTTCTCCCCGCCGCCACCGTTCTCAAGGGTGCGAAGGCTATAGCGGCATTCCGCACCGCCACCGCCACCGGCATCGGCATCGCCGAAGCGACAGTCGCACTCGACGCCGCACTCGGGGCGACAAACCAGGCCCTCGTCAAGAGCCTCACCGCCACAGCCGGACTCGTTACCAAGTTCCGCCTCACCCTCAAGGATGGCGTCGGCACGGAGGACGCCCTTAACGCCCTACGTAAAGATCCAAATGTCTCCCCGCAAATGCTAAATGCATTTGCAGGCGAAGGTGCCTTCGAGGCAGGGGCCCGGTCCTGCCCTATTCCGCCAAAGCTTAATAGCTTCCCCGCCGGCACCAGGGTGCTCATGGGTGACGGGACCACCCGGCCTATCGAGACGATCCAAGTTGGCGACCTTGTTACCGCATCGGATCCGCTCACCGGTCGTACGGGTCCCCAAGTGGTGACCAACACCATCCGCACCCCCGACGACCGTGATTTTACCGAGATCACAGTCCGGCGGGGTGAGAACGGCCCGGAGGTAGTCACCGCCACCGATCACCACCCGTTCTGGGTCGAATCGAGTCACGCCTGGACCGACGCGGCTGACATTCGCGTTGACGACGTCCTGCGTACCGACACCGGCGCTACCGTCCAGGTTGTCTCCATCCGGCACTGGACCGGCCTCGAGCCCGCCTACAACCTCACCGTCGACGATCTCCATACCTACTTCGTCCTCGCTGGCGAGACCCCGCTCCTTGTCCATAACGCCACATACGAGGAACTGTGTGCCGAGATCTTCCCCATCTTGAGGGATCTCGGGCGGCGCGATCTGCCAACCGACCGGACCAGGGGTCTGGCGCGGATCCCCTCGGGGAACACCATGGTCCCCTGGGGTGACAAGGTCGTCAGCGGGCGGAGCGATGAATTCAAGCAGATCAGCGATTTCCTCATGGACCCGAAAAACGGAGCCCCCAGCCTCCCCCCGAATCACACCGTCTACCCAACGGCCGATCACGTGGAAACCAAGATCGCCTGGGATGCCGCCAAGGACAAGACCGTCAAGTATATTGAGGTCGTCATCAACAAGGAGGAAGGGGTCTGTATGATCAACAAGACGTACTCCTGCGCCTCCTCGGCGGCAGCGATCCTGCGCACGGACCAGACGATGGTGATCCGGTGGTGGAATGCCGAGGAGCACATACTGGACGCGACTCCTCCGATTCAAGGGAAGAGAACCGCACAATAATGATTCTCACAATTTCGTATGGCTCTGAGCTTCGATATCCGGTCAGCCGGCAGGAGAGCGATGACCTGATCACCGAGGCCATCCGTTTCATCAGCCCGCGCACGACAGCGGACGGACGGTCGGCCGCACGGCATGAGGCCTGGTTCTCGTTTACCGAACCGCAGGCCGAATATCCGAGTGCCAACCTGCGCGTTGCAGCCAATGAGACGACCGGTTTTGGCGCCGTCATCTGGTTCACCGATGGCCGCCCTCCTCGGCGGGGTGGAATTTACGACGATGCCTGGATCTCCGACAACCCAACGCCGTCTCGCGTTGACTCCAGCCTGGTGTCCGACCCTGGATACCCACGCTTTCACGACCCGGCCAGCGCAATTCCACTCGGCCAGGTCAGAGCCGCTATCGAGGAATTCTGCCGTTCGGGCACAGGTGCGCGCCCCGAGTGCATCGCCTGGGTGACCGGCGACATCAACGGCCAGCGACACGACAGGCCACAGTTCGAAGAAATCGACGTAGAAGAGGATCGGGAACCTGTCCCGGTCAAGTACGACGACGGGTCCCCCTGGGCCGTCTAGCTGCAGCCTGCTTCTCGGCTTGGGAAATCCGGCAGGCCGTGAGATAGCAGTGCGGGTCAGGCCGGCGCCAACCACGGCGCCGGCCTGACCTGTGTCTGCGACGGAGTCCAGTGGTCCCACCGGAACGGTGAGGGTCGGCGCCACCAGACGTTCGAAGGCGGGCCGCTTGCCGGGCTGGCCTACGGACATGGCCAGCAGGAACGGGCCCGTAGCGGACGAGGCATCCGGCGCAGCGACCGGAGCGACTCAGTGCCGGCCCAGGTTCGGGCCGTAGAAGCCAGCCGGGCCGACGGCCAGGCCCCTCGTCTGAGGTGCCTGGCCGTCTCGGTGTTTGCGGGGTTACCGGCGCAGTCTGGCTGGGTCGATGTCGAGGGGGAACGGGTCGGTGAGCTGGGTGGTCTCGCCGGTCTGGACGAGGCGGTCGGTGTAGGTGCCGCGGTCGAGGTGTCCGAGGTAGAGGCGGGGGGCGGGGTCGAGTTCGAGGCGCCAGTAGTGCGGGATGCCGGCCGCGGCGTACATCGCGGACTTGAGCACGGTGTCGGCCACGCGCGTGCACGGCGTGGTGACTTCGATCGCTATCAGGACGTCGCGGCCGTGAAGGGTGAGGTCGGCCGTGGCGGCCGCGTTGGCGTCGGCGACCACCAGGTCCGGGATCAGCAGCCCGTCCGGGACGACCAGGTTGATCGCCGTCAGGACTTCGAATGGGGCGGCGCGGGCCCCGATGGCGGCGTCCAGGAGTACGGCCAGGCGGGAGCCGGCGCGCTGGTGGGGAACATCGGGGTGGGGACTCAGCAGAAGGACACCTCCGAGGAGTTCGACCCGGTGGTGGGTGTCCTCGGGCAGAGCCAGGCCGTCGTCCACGGTCCACGGCCTGACTCTGTTCACGAGAACGTTCTCGTGAACAGAGCCAGTGCGCCGGATCTGCTGGCAGGGACGCCGTCCCGCCCACGCCCGACGTCTTCAGCTGGCCGAGACCTGAAGCTTGTAATCGACGGAGACGGCAAAGGATCCCGATGATCCCCTGATGCTCAGTGTGTGGCTGCCAGGTGCCAGCGGTTCCAGTTGTACCCAGAGGCCGCAGGCCCGGGTTAGGAAGCGGCCCCCGTCCTGGGTGAGCGGGTTGCCGTCCACAGCACTGATCTGCACGGTTGTCGCTTCGTATCGTTCGAGTTCCAGAGCTTGGTCGTCGAGGATGGCACTGCCCTGCGCGGAGGCCATGAAGGCGGTGCAGTCGCCTGTTTTGCCGTATGTGTTCACCAGTGGGAAGGCCACTGGCACCGCTGCAGGTACTGTGCACGAGCGCGTCACGGTCCCGCCAAAGGTGCCGGCGAGGAACCAGATGCCGGCTGTCTGGCCCTGAGCGCACAGGTGGCCGTCCTGATCTGAGACAGGGTTCGAGTCACTGACACTCGAAGCTGCCCAGGTCCACCAGTGGCCCTGCAGATCGGCGGCGCTCAGTTTGGCTCGCGTACTCGGAGTACCTCCTGCGGGCAGCGTAGGAGCGGTCGCCGCCTTGGTCGGGGAGCTACTTGTGTCCGCCGTAGAAGACGGGGCAGACGTGCCGGAGCATGCGCTGACCAGAACCGACGCGCTGATCAGCAAGGCTGTGGATCTTCCAAGATGCATGAGCGAAGAGTACGAGCCGGGTCTCCGTCCGCTCCGCCCGCGCGGGGGTGTACTCGGCCGCCGGCCTGGACGCCGACGGCTGCTACGCGTCGGCTTCTGCCTGTTCCCGGACCGCCGGGTACTCCTCGAGCAGACGCTCGTAGAGTGCGGACCACCGGATCTGCTCCAGCACGATGTCGGCGACCGGCTTGGCCGCCTTGTAGGCGCTGCGGCCCTTGTCCTGCCTGTCGAACGGCATGCCGCCGGGGCTCCCGATCTCGCGACGGCCGAGGTTGGCCATTACCTGCACTGCGGCGCGAGCCCGCACCACGCCGCGGTCTTGCGGATCTGCCGGGACGACGAATTCGGCGAGCTGAGGGTTGCCCACCCAGGCGCCGGGTGTCATGCAGATCCGCCAGGCCGCGGCAAGCTGCTCGGTGGTGCGCAGCAGGTCCACCCAACGGTGCAGCATCTCCGTGTCCCAGTGCTGGACGAACCAGCTGCCGTGGTGGCTCCACACGGCCTGTGCCGACGTCCCGTTCACGAAGACGCCCGGGGGCTGCTGGGCGTCGGGGCCGTAGGCGGCGCGGACCACGGCCATGGCCTCCTCGAAGGTGTGCTGCGTGGTGTCGATGATGATCTGCACGACCGGCCTCCCCATGCCTCGCTCTGGTCCCCGATGGACTCATGGTCCATTTTGGTGATCGGGTTGTCCCCCGAAATGGGCTATGAGTCCATTCCCCAAGGCGCCTGTAGAACGGTGCCGGCGCCCAGGCCGGGCTGGGCCGCTTGATGGCAGTTCCTCCCCGACAGCAGCTGACCGGGCACCGCGGCCGGTCAGCGGTGTCGGAACTGCTGGTGAAGGCGGAGGATTTCGGTCTGCCAGTGCACGCGGGTCTCGTTGGTGTTGGTGGGTACCTGTCGGCCGAGGCGGGCGGCCAGTTCACGGTAGAGGGTCGGGTGCTCGGTGTCGCCGGCGGCGAGCAGGGAGGAGAGCAGCGGTTCGCCGGCGGCGGTGGTGTCTTCTACCCGGAGCAGGACCTGAAGCAGGTCGTCGGGTGGAGGTCGGGCAGGGCACTGCCGAGGTGGCGGCTCAGGTGGGACCAGGAGGTGGCGGAGCGCTCGCGGGCGGCCTTATTCAGCGCGCCGCGTACCGCCGAGGTCAGCCGCGACCGCGGGGACGGAGCGCCCCGGGGCCCGGCCGCGGGAGGCACCGGGCTGGGCCCTTTCGTTCCCGGGTCAGTGAGAAGTCGGCGACGAAGTGGGGGGCATCAGGCAGGGTGTCCTGACCCGGAAGAGGAGAAGTCCTCCAGTCGTGGTCTCGACCGTGACCAGGTACTGGCTCGATTCCTGCGATGCGTCGAGGACAGTGTCCACCTTGCTGCCGGTGGTCTCGCGGTAGCCATCGATCTTGAAGCCCTGCTGTTCGAGCATCGCGCGGACCTTGCGGACGGCCTGCGGGTGCTGTTCGAGCGGGGCGGAGCTGTAGGCCACGTACGTCAGCTTGTACCGGCCGTCCTCGCGGACCTCGTCGTTCTTGCCGACACAGTTGCTGAATTTCGGTTCGACGCTTCCGGCATCGAGGGTGGCTCCGGCAGTCTGCGCCATGTACTCGGTCATGTGCTGGGCCCAGTCCTGGGCGTCCCGGCGAGCTTTGACGGGCAGTGGGTCGTTCGGGCCGGGTGTGGACATGCATCCTCCGAGAATCAGGGGCAGGCAGAGTGCTAGCGCGGCAGCACCCAGGCGCCGGGCTCCGACGGGGCGTGCGGCGGGTCGTGGCAAGTAGGGCATGGTGAAATCCTTGCGGCCGGGGCGGTGTGAGGACCGGGCGCAGCCGGACCGTGGCCGGCCCGGCTCCGGTGGTCACGGGGGAGGCTGCCGGGCTAATCGTGGTTTTTGGGAACCGTGGCCGGGGGCTTCCCGACGATGATGCGGCCCTGGTTGTCGAGGCTTTTGCTGCCGGCATCCCAATACCCGCTGTGCCCGGAGGTGTCGACCTGGAAGTTCTGCCCGCCGAACGGGGTGTTCATCGGGTCGTCGCCGAGGGTGAGTCCTGTGGCGATTTTGATGTTGTCGTCTGCTGCTCTGCCGGTCCAGAAGTGGTTGGGGTCGATGTGGAGCTGGTCGGCACGCTGGACGGTCATTCCGGGGCTCGCAACGGCGACGATGTCGTCGGCTCCCAGCCCCTGCCCTCCTGCGGCAGCCGCACCGACGAGCGTCGTCCCGTAGCTGTGGCTGAAGACCGAGAGGTGGCTGTGGTTGCCGACGCCGTCCTGGGCGACCCGGGTGCCCTGGGTGAACTGACGCAAAGCCGCAGCCCCGTCCTCGGCCCGGGTCGTCCCGACGACACCGAAGTTCGCCTCCTGCACGACCGGGATCTCAGGGGCGTCGTACCCGAGCCAGGAGATCACCGACACCTTCTGGTTCGTCCCCTTCGACTCCTCCTTCGCAGCCTCCTGCATGCTGTTGATGCGCTCGAGCTGGCCCCCCGTGCCGGCGATCGTCGTTCCCGTCCCCGGCACCAGGACCGCGGTGTGGTCGGCGGTATCGGGATTGCCCATGGCGATGACCGCCTTGCCGTCACCACCGTAGGACTTGGAATCGACGGAAAGCAGGAACAACTGCTTGTCCCCGACCACGCTGTCGTGCTGGTCGAGCTGCTCCTTGAGCTTCATCAGATTCTGCTCGCGGATGTTCCACTCCCCCTCGTCGATTCCGCTTCCCCGCGCGGTACCGGACCTCAGCCCGTCCAGTTCCTGGTCCAGGGCCAGCCGGTTCGCCTCGTCCCGGACCGCCGAAGGCAGACCGTCCAGCTGCCCCACCTTGTCCGGGTAGAGCGCGAGATAACTGCTCTGCTGCTCCGGGGTCAGGGACTTCCACCAGTCGGCGGACTTCTGCGGGTCCTTGTTGTCGGGGACGTACGGATCGGCGAGGCCGAGGTCCTTCGCCACGTTCTTCACGTCGGTGGCGGTCTCGGCGGTGGAGCCGAACGTCCTCGGCCTGGTCAGGATGTCGGCGTCGAGGCGCCCGAGGGCATGGTCGCCCTTGTCGCTCGCCTCTTTCGCGTCGGCCAGCGCCTTGTTGATCCGCCCCTGGGCCTGCGTACACAAATCGGCCAGCGCCTTGCGCTCCGGGTTGGACCTGGCCTCGGGGTCGTTCTGCTCACCCTTGCTCAGCGCCGGCAGGTTTACGATCCCGTCGGCGCCGACGGTCAGACCCCACTCCTCCGCGCGGTGCACAGCGTTCTTCAGATTGGTCTGCGCCTGATACATCCGGTCGGCGACGGTGTCCAGAGTGAGCGCGACAGCGGCGGACTCGACCCGGACGATCTCCAGGATCTGCTCGGTTCGGCCCAGGGTGTAGAACGCCTTCTGCGCGTCCTCCCCTTCCCAGTTCCCGTTTCTCAGCGGCCCGTTCACCTGGTTGCGGTGCCGGCTGTCGGCGGCCTGGGCCCCGTTGGACAGGGCCCGCCAGGCCTTGGCGGCGTCGTGCAGCCCGGTCGGATCGAACCTGAGCAGCAGCTCGTACAGGTTCACTGGCCCGGTTTCTCCCATGCCTCGCCGATCCTCTGCTTCTGCCACACGTCGGCGTTGGCGTTCTCGTTGCTCGTGTAGGCCTGCGCCGTGGCGGTGAGGTTGTCGGCCGTCTTCTTGAGACGGTCGCCGACGCCCGCCAGCACGGGTGCCCAGTTGCCCGCCACCTGGCCGAGCCGGGCGGCCACCGACCAGCCCGTCAGCTGACCGGAAGCTGTCTGGCTGGTGGTGACGGCCGCTTGGCAAGGCTTCGCGAAGTCCTCGCTGATGGCCCGCGCCACGCCTGCGGACATGCGGATCTCACCCGGATCGACTTTCAGATGCCCCACTGCTTTCCCCTCCCGACAGATCTTCAGTCAGCAGGGAGCCTATTTCGGTAATCAGCCGATCTCTATCCGTGCAGATACTCAACCGCTATAGGGCAATTAGTCTGGTTCTAGCGATATGGTTCCTCTGCATGGCTTTGTTCATGTTCAGCAGCAGCGTTTGTTCACTGCTTGCGGCGGCGGAGGCCGGGGCGGCCGCGAGCACCGCTCCCGACATGGCCAGGGCCAGGGTGGCGCCGATCGTGGCGGCCTTTCGGGTGACGGAACGCACGGGGGTCCTCCGGACTGGTGCGGGATCGATGGATCAGCGCCCCCACCCTCGGGCTCCGCCGCACCCTCCTTCCACCGTCCCGGCATCCCGGGGACGTTCTGGCCCGCCCCGGGAAGCGGCCGGTGAGGCGTACGCGGCGCCGCACCCCCGTGGCGGCCGCCCTCTTGTTCAGACGGTACCGCCGTCGGCGTCCGTCGGCCGTGCCCGCCGTCGGCCTCGCTCCGGACACCACCTGCCCGCCGCCACGCCGGCGCGATCCTCCGGACCGTTCACCGGCGTCTTCGACTTCCGCCTCGCCGCCGCAGCCGGGAACCTCGCCCTGCTGGCGGTACGGGCCCGTTCCACCCGCCCCGCCTCGGCCCAGATCCCGGCACCCATCCACCTCGGCATCCAGATGGACAAGAACCACTGGAAATACCGGCGTATGGTCGAAGTAGACCCCGAAGCCGAAGGCTGAGCCGGTAACGGCCGTCCTTGACCGTGGCGGCCCTGGAAGGCTGTCAGGGCCGCCCCTGCCGGGCCGGCCGCCGCGCTCCTCGGGCACGGTGGGCGTGGGCGGTCAGGGAGGCCCTGGAGAGCCTCCGGCGGGCATGATGGCCCGCTGGTGTCAGCGCCAGTCGAGTCCGAGTGCGGCGAGCTGGTCGAGCTGCTCGCCGGTCAGCTTCGCCCGGCGGCTCTTGGTGTTGGAGATCCACACCCCGAGCTTCACCTCCACCACGCCGTCGCTGTCGGGGATTTCCTCGATGTGGCTCCGCGGGACGGTGACCGATTCGGTGCGCTCCCGGTACTGGGCGAGCGCGGCCAGGCCGCGCTCGAACGCGCTCGGCTTCCCGGCGTCAGCCTTCTTCTTCGGCGCCGCTCCCGCGGCGACGGCCACGCGCCCGACAGCTTCACCGCTTGGCCGCGTGCCCGGTCGAAGGCGGCCGCCGGGTCGTCGGTGTCGGTCCACGGTGGGCAGCCGCACCACGGCCCGATCGCCGGAACTGCTCCAGCGCGATGCCGTACAGCTCGGCCTTCATCGCGTAGTGGGTGAGCAGGTGACATAGGACGAGAAGCCGCTCATCGTCCGGTCGGACCTGCGCCAACACCGGTTGCGACCTGTCGCATCCGGTGCTGCAGGCCGAAGATATCCGGCAGGTCGGCACCGCGCTCGTCCAGCTCGGACAGTGCGTGCAGGTAGATGCCGGTGAGCGGGTTGCCCGCCGGGACACGGTCGCGGCGCGGACGGTGGCGGGACGGTGGTCTTCTTTCGATGGAGCCATTGGAGTTGAATGTCGGTCAGTTCTGCACGGAGCACCACCGAGGGATACGGGGTAGCCGGGAATGCTGTCGGAGACGTTGAGCGCACTGGCCGCGGCCGGGGGCACCGGGATCGTCCAGGCCGCCGGAACGGACGTGTGGACGGCCATCCGGGAACGGATCGCCCGCCTGCTAGGCCGCGGGCGGACCGAGGACGAACGCCTCGTCCAGGCACGCCTCGACCGGACCAGTCAGGAACTGGAAGCCGCAGCCCCGCAGGAACGGGCAGCCCTTGCACAGCGACAGGAACACACCTGGCAGACCCGGCTGGCCGACTTCCTGGAAGGGCTGGAACCGGCCGAACAGGCCCAGGCCGCCGAGCAACTGCGCGCCCTGCTGGTCCCCGCCCCCGCCGGCCCCGCTGCCCAGGTCCACGCCGACAACAGTGGAGTCACCGCCGGCCGGGACATCGACAACCAGGGCGGCGCGATCGGCCGGGACTTCAGCGGCTCGGTCACGATCGGCGCACCCGACCGCCCTACCCCGCCGGGAACGGACCCGCGCTGACCGTCCCCGGAGCCGAGCACGGCCCCGCCGGTCCGCGAACCGGCGTGCGCAGCCAGCACGACCTCGTGAACTCCGGCGGCGTGGTGGCCGGGAGCGTCCGCGGCGACATCCACGTCCACAGTCCCACCACCCCACCGGCCCTCACCTGGCCGATGCAGATCGGCACCGTCCCCACGGTCGCGGACTGCTACCACCACCGCCCCTGCGTCGACCGCGCCCTGCGCACGGGCACCGCCACGGTACTGAGCGGACCGCAAGGCACCGGCAAGACCCAGGCCGCCGCCCACCGCGCCCAGTCCGCCCTGCGGGAAGGCAGCGTGGACCTGCTCCTGTGGACCGACGCATCGAGCCGGACCGCCGTACGGGACAGTTACGCCCGGGCGGCCGCTCACCTCGGGCTGGCCCAAGGACCCGACGCCGCAACAGCCTTCCTCGCGTGGCTGCACACCACGAACCGCCGGTGGCTGCTGGTCCTCGACGCGTTGGCCGACCGCAGAGACATCCATGACCTGTGGCCGGACCCGGCCCCCAGGAGCGAACTCGTGGTGACCACCCGCAGCACGGACCGGCAACTGCGCACCCGACGGCGCGCGACGCTCCCCGTGCGCCACTTCACCACGTGGGAGTCCGTCGGCTACCTGGCCGACCGCCTCGCCGTCCACGACCTCGGCGCCCCGGAGTCCGAACTGACCGCAGCCGCCGACGCGGCAGGCGGCCGACCGGGCGAGCTGTGCGCCGCCGCCGACCAGCTGATCGAGGCCGGCTCCGGCCCGCCACCACACCCGTACGGCCTGCACCGCGGATCCGTACAGCTGCGCCGGCACGCGCCCTGCCCGCTGTGCGCCCCACCGGCCCGGGCCACCGGCATCGCCCTACGTCACGCCCCGGAGGACGAGGTCTGGGCCCGGTGGATCGAGGCCGTCCTGACCGCGGCAGGACTCGGCCCACTTTGCGAGGAAGCCGACGCGGACCGCACGATCGTGCTGCTGTCCACCGCCTACCTACGCTCGCCATGCTGTGCCGACCCCGTCGAGCATGCCCTGGTGACGGCACGTATCGACGCCGCGTCGCCGCCGGCCTCCCACCCCTCGGGCCCGACCGTCGAGCTGACCGGCCACCGCCCCGAACAGGCCGCCGCCGCCCTGTTCGCCGCACTCGGCGGCGCACCGCGACCACCCGACCTCACCGGCCTGCGTTACCCCGGTACAGGCCCGGCCCACTTCAAGGCCCCGCCCCGCCACCTGTCGTTCACCG
Organism: Kitasatospora sp. NPDC127121; assembly: GCF_042677305.1. Lineage (NCBI taxonomy): Bacteria > Bacillati > Actinomycetota > Actinomycetes > Kitasatosporales > Streptomycetaceae > Kitasatospora > Kitasatospora sp. NPDC127121. Next base: position 16,849 of record NZ_JBHXTQ010000108.1, read on the forward strand.
GCCGCAGCACGGTCCTGGAACACCTACACCGGCAGCTCGGCGGCGCAATGGCGGCCGTCCTGCCCAGCTCCCAGACCCTCCACGGCCTCGGCGGGATCGGCAAGACACAGATCGCGTTGGAGTACGCGCACCGGTTCGCAGCCGAGTACGACCTGGTCTGGTGGATCGACGCCGAACAGCCCGAGCTGATCGGCCCCACGCTCGCCGACCTGGCACGCGAACTCGGCCTGCCGGTCGGCGACTCGGTCGCCGAGGCCGCCAACTCCGCCCTGACCGCCCTGCGGCGGGGCACCCCGGCCGCCCGCTGGCTGCTGATCTTCGACAACGCCGACGACCCCGCCGAGATCCTCCCGTTCCTACCGGGAGGCTCGGGCCACATCCTGGTCACCTCCCGCAACCCGGAGTGGAACCGGGTGGCCGAGGCCCTCGCCGTGGACGTCTTCACCCGCCGCGAGAGCATCGAGCACCTGCGCCGCCGCGTCGCAGGCCTGACCGAACCGAACGCCGACGCGGTGGCCCACGAACTCGGCGACCTCCCCCTGGCGATCGAGGTGGCCGCCGCCTGGCTGGACGCCACCGGCATGCCCGTCGACTCCTACCTGGCCCAACTACGCAGAGCGGCCGCCCAGGTACTCTCAATGGGCCGACCAGTGGACTACCCCGCCACGGTGGCCGCCGCCTGGAACGTCTCGATCACCCGGCTGCGCGCCGAGGCCCCCGCAGCCGCCCGCCTGCTGCAGCTGTGCGCGTTCTTCGCCCCCGAGCCCATCTCCACCCGGCTCGTCTACGACAACGAGCAGATACTCCACGCGCTCTACGGAGAGCGGGCCGACGGACCAGCCACCCAGATCAACCTCGGCGCAGCTATCAAGAAGATCGGACGCTACTCCCTCGCCCGGGTCGACAGCACCGGCATCCAACTGCACCGGCTCGTCCAGGCGGTCATCCGCAGCACAATGACCGCAGAGGAGCAGCGCGGGGCCGCCCACGACGTCCACCTCATCCTGGCCGCCGCGCGCCCCGCCGACCACGACATCGACAATCCGGCCAGCTGGCCCGCGCTGGAGGAGATCTGGCCGCACCTGACCGCCTGCGCCACCCACCAATGCGACGCCCCACAGCCCCGGCAACTGCTCATCGACCGCGTCCGCTACCTGTGGAAGCGCGCTGAACTGCACAGCGCCGACCGCCTGAGCGAAACCCTCATCCCGGTATGGACCGACAAACTCGGCCCGGACGACCCACAGAACCTGCGGCTGCGCTTCCACCACGCCAACATCCGTCGCTCACTGGGACGTTACACCGAAGCGCTGACGCTGGACGAAGACGTCCTGGAACGCCAGCGGACCACCCTCGGCGAACACCACCCGGACGCCCTGATGACCGCCGGGTCACTGGCCGCCGACCTACGGGGCCTGGGCCGCTTCCAACCCGCGCTCGCGCTCGACCTCGACACCTACGCCCGCCTCACCACACTCTTCGGCGCCGACAACCCACGCACCCTGGCCATGGCCAACAACCTGGCGATCGACTACCGACTGGTCGGGGACAGCCAGGCCGCCCGCGACCTGGACCAGGAAACCCTGCAACGACGAGAGGCCGTGCTGGGCCTGCGACACCCGGCCACCCTCTCGACGAAGTACTGCCTCGCCCGCGACCTGCGCGACCTCGGCTACTTTCCGGCCTCGATCGCCCTGCTGAGCGAGGTCGCCGTCGGCTTCGCCGCAGTCCTCGACCCCGACCTGCCGGAGAGGCTGCGCAACGACACCTCGCTGGCCGTCTCGCTGCGCCGGGCAGGCCGGCTAGAGGAGGCCCGTACGAAGAACGCCACCGCCTACGAACGCTACCGGGAACGCTACGACGGGGACACACCGGACGCTCTGATCTGCGCGGCCAACCTGGCCGCAGACCACAGCGCCGCCAGCGACCACGGCCTCGCCCGAGACCTGACCGTCCAGATCCACGCCACGTACGAGCGACTGCTCGGCGCAGACCACCCGTTCACCCTCGCCTGCGCCGCCAACCTCGCCCTCTACCTGAGGACCAGCGGTGACGCCGAGGCTGCCATCGTGCGGGGCGAGGCGGCGGCGGAGGCGCTGGGCCGATGCGTGGGCCCGACGCATCCGTTCACCCTCAAGGCGGTGATCAACCTCGCCAACGCCTACGCCAACACCGGCCGTTATGGCACGGCGCTGCCCCTCCTGCAACAGGCCCTGGCCGACCTGGGTGCCCGCTACGGCACGCAGCACCCGGACGCACTGGCCTGTGCCGCCAACCTCGCCCGCACCCTACGCGTCCTCGGCCGACCGGTCGAGGCCGCCGAACACCACGCCCACGCCCTCGACGGCCTCACCCGCCGTTTGGGCATCGACCATCCCGACACCCGGGCGGCCCGCGACGGGTGCGCGATCGACCTCGACCTCGAACTCCAGTCGGTCTGAGCCCCGGCGCCCCGGGCCCGGCGCCCCGGGCCCGGCGCCCCGGGACTCAGACCGGGGCGTATGCCCGGCTTGCACTCGTGTCCCGTCCTGCGGCCCACCCGGCCCGCTGCGCCCGCACCCACCTGTGAAGTTCGGCCGTGGTGTCAGCAGCGGCGCGAAGCCGTACCGTCCGGTGTCGCGTTCGCCGTATCTCCTTTGCGTTTCTGATCTTGTTACTCGGGTGCCGATGGGATGGGCCTGCGCTGCCCGCCGCGTCCCCGTGGCCGGGGCCCCGGGTGGAGAGTCGGCAACCGGTGATCGGCCGGCCGTACAGCCGCCCGATCACCGGGCCCGGCCGGGATCAGCGCCAGTCGAGTCCGAGCGCGGCGAGCTGGTCGAGTTGCTCGCCGGTCAGCTTCGCCCGGCGGCTCTTGGTGTTGGAGATCCACACCCCGAGCTTCACCTCCACCGTGCCCCCGTCGCCGCCCGGGATCTCCTCCACGTGCTGGCGCGGCACGGTCACCGACCCGGTGCGCTCCCGGTACCGGGCAAGCGCGACCAGCCCGCGGTCGAACGCGCTCACCTTCCCAGCGCCGGTCTTGCGCCCACCCGCTGCGCCCTTCCCCTGGCCTTCCCCGCCAGCGGCCGGGGCCGCCAGCGGCTGGACACCGAACTGGGCCAGGCGCTGCTGCTGCTCGTCCATCAGGCCGTGCCAGACGATGTGCTGGCGTTGGCGTTCCAGCCACCGGCCGACATCGAGCCCGTGCACCGTCACCCCGGGCAGCAGGTCCGCCGGCTGCGCCCCGCCCTGGACGCACTCGGTCACGGCGGCGTAGTGGCGCTGCCAGTCCAGGGGCCAGTCCGGGTTCCAGTCCGGATCGATCCCGGCGAGGGCTTCCACCCGGTCGGGACGCCCGTCCAGGACGCCGGGGCGGCGCTGGTTGGACAGCCACTGCCCGACCGGCTTGTCCAACGCCGTCGCCGTACGGGGTGCGGCGAGTGTGCCGTGGTGCTCGAAGTAGACCCGGCAGGCGGCGAGGTTCTCCTCCCACGCCGCGTCCAGCGGATCCCACACCATCCCCAACGCTTCCAGCCGCTCGACCCGCTTGCCCTCCATCAACCCGGCCGCGTACGCCTTGCGCTGCTCACTCACCCAGTGCCCCAACGGGTACGCCTTCGCGTACTCCAACCCCTCCCTCGCGGCCTCACGGTGGTCGAACGGCACCCGCAGATGCCCCTCCCGCTTCGCATACCTCTCCGCCGCAGACCACCCGCGCGCCCAGTCCTGCCGCTCCGTGTCGATCACATTGAACGACACCCACCGCGCAACCATCACCGGATCCCTGGGAGCCGAAAAACGCAGCAGCATCCGGCTTTCCTCCTCACCCTCCTGCGGCTCCGAACCGATATCCATGGACGGCTCAACCATATTCGTCTGCTCGACCTGAGGAATCGCCAGCAATTCCACGGCCTCCTCATCATGAGCCCGAAGCGCCTGAAGCACACTCACCAAAGGCCGGTAACTCCCAGAGGTGAACATGTCCTGCGGTGCCTCGCCCTCCTCAAGGAACACCGGCACGATCAACGACGCCAGCTTCCCCTCACCGGGCTTCTGCCGCAGCGCCCGCCCGACCGCCTGCACGATGTCGTGCGGCGCACCCTTCGGATCCAACAGCGCCACCGAGTCCACCGCCCTGATGTCCACGCCCTCACCCAGCACCCGACACTGCGCCAGCACCGCCCGCCGCGCGCTGCGCCCGAACTCCGCCAGCACCCGCTGGCGCCGCTCGCCAGCGTGCTCGCCCTTGAGCCAGTCCGCCCAGATCCGGTCCGGATAGAACTCGGGGTCACCAGCGTGCAGCTTCCCCGCCACGGCCGGCAGACCCTCCGCGAACGCCTGCGCCTCGATGATCCGATGGTGGAAGGTGATCATCGTCTGCAACCCGTGCTGCGCCATGGTGTGGAGCATCGCGGCCTGGAGCGCGCCGAGCCGCTGGCCGCGGATCTCCTCGCTGCGCTTCTCGGGGCTCATCAGCTTCTCGGGGGTGACGACCGGGTCGGTGAGCTCGACGACGATGATCTGGTAGCGGGCGAGCAGGCCTCGCTTCACCGCCTCGGACAGCGGCAGCTTCCACGCCATCGGCCCGAAGATCGCCTCGTCGTCCATGGACGCGGCCATCTCCTGCGGCAACCGCTCAAGCCGCTCCCCCTCCCGCAGCTCCCACGACGGCGCCGGCCTCTCCTGCCAGATACGCGGGGTCGCCGTCGCGTACAGACGCCGTGCCGCCGGGATCACGTCCTGGTGGTGGATATCCGCCCACGCCTTCCCCAGACTCCCCGACGTGCGGTGCGCCTCGTCGACCACGGCCAGGTCCAGCGGGTCCAGACGCTTGCCGTAGGCGCCCTCGAAGGCCTCCGCGAGCACCCCCAGCGAGCTGTAGGTCGCGAACATGGTCACCGGCCCCGAGCCGTGCCACATCGCCAGCCGGATCGGGTTCGTCGTGCACCGCACGTCCATCGACCACAGCTCGACGTCGTCCTCCATCGAGCACACCGCGACCGCCGGCCCCGTGTGCCCGACCTCCCGCCACGCCTTGATGGTCTGCCCCAGCAACGCCAGCGTCGGCACCAGGACGAGCACCCGGCCACGCGGCACCATCCGCCGCGCGGCAGCCGCGCAGATGTACGTCTTCCCGGTCCCGCAGGCCGCGTGAATCTGTGCCCGCAGCCCGTCCGCCGGAGTCGCCCTGCCCGGCGGGATGTCCAGCGCGCGAATGATCGCGTCGACCGCCTCGATCTGGTGGTCACGCAACTCGATGGGCATGTCCCCGATCCTTCCACGGAATGCTGGAGGGGATTTCCTTGACCGCACGAAGCCCGCAAGAGAGCCGAATGCGGGGGTGCGCCTGCAACACTGACTCTACACAGTGCATCGCTTTGATGCATCAGGCTTGCTGAAGGATCCCGATCCAGGGTGATGCACGGCGCTATTCGGGAATGAAACCGGCCTGGTGGTGGCATGTTTCTCGGACGATGATTTTGGGGGTGGGTGGTGACGGGCGTTCAGGGTGGGCGGAGCGAAGCGGAGTCCACTGGGCTCGACAGGGGTGCCGTCCTTGACCGATGGTGAGATAGCGGGGAGTGAACTGACAGGAGTAGCCAGGAATTTCTGAACCTACACAGTGCCGCACGTGATGCACCGACCCCTCCCAGCCAGCCTGGATTCCCGCTTGCGGGAATCCAGGTAAACCCGCGAAGCGGGTTTACCTACCGCCCCTGAATTCCGCCTGCGGAATTCCATTCCCGCGCTTGCGCGGGAATTTCGCCGAAGCGAAGCGGAGGCGCGCCCTGCCCGGCGGCTTGCCGCCGGGGTACCC
>NZ_JBHXTQ010000109.1:0-22336 GCF_042677305.1 Kitasatospora sp. NPDC127121
TGTATCTACTTGTTGTTGGGGCCCCTGTGCGCTACCCGGCGGGGCCCCCAATACCCGGGTCCCCGCCGAACCCCGGCGGCGGGCCCCCCGGCGCGAAACGCTCCGGGGGCCCGGCGGCGTTTAGGCTCCCTGTCATGCATGACGTACAGCTCCTGGTCGAAGCCGTCGACTCCTTGGCGGATCGTTTCCGCTCGCTGCCGCAGAGCAAACTGCTGGGCGCCGTGCCCGGGTACGAGTCCCGGGCAGGGGCCGTGCTGGCGCTGGCCCGGCGGCTGGCCGAACTGGCGCTGGCGGCGGAGTGCGGGCCGGAGCGGGAGTTCCCGGACGCCGGGGCCTTCGCGGCGGGGGACCAACTGGCCGTCGCCGGGCACGACCTGGCGGCCGCGCTGGCGGCGCTGCCGGAGGGCGACGCGGTCGCCCTGCCGGGCGGGCCGGTGGCGGCCGCGGAGGTGCTCGCCGGGGCGCTGGCCGCGGTGCGGGAGACGGCGGCGCTCTGCCGATAGACGTCCGGACATGCCGAAGGCCGGCCGGGTCGGTAACCCCTTGACCCGGCCGGCCTTCGGTGTGCTGCGCCGTGTGTGCGGTGCTGCCGCGCTGCTGGGGCGGCGTCAGATGCTGGCGACCACCCGGTCGGCGAGGACGTAGACGGCCTCCTCGTCGGTGGAGAAGGTCAGCGAGTACGAGCCGGAGAAGCGCGAGCCGCCGAGCAGCCGGACGTGCTCACCGGCACGGACCGCGTCGATCAGCCGGTAGGCGGCCTCCCGGTCGCCCGGGGCCACGCAGAGCGTGGTGCCGTCGGCGAAGGCGTACACGTCCAGGGTGCCCAGCGGGCCAGGGCGGACGTCGATCAGGGCGACGGCCTCGTCGGCGAGGGTGGCCAGCCGGGTGTCGGTCCACTCGCGGGACGGCGCCTGGCTGGGCACGAAGTCGGGGTGGGAGGGGTGGCGGCGCGGGTCGGGCGCGGCGACCGGGGCGTCCTCGACGGCCTGGTCGGCGTCCAGCAGCCCGGCCTCCAGGCCGGTGGCCAGCAGGTCGGCCTCGCGGCGGGCGCGGGCGTCCCCGGTGGGCTCGGCGGAGCCGGTGGAGGCGGCGGTGGAGCCGGCGGAGGAGGTGCCGGAGCCCTGGCCGGGGAACGGCGACGAGCCGCCCTCGGGGCCGGGCTCGGCGGGGCCCTCGTTGATCAGGTCCTCCAGCGCGGAGCGCAGCGCCTCGCCGAACTCCGGGTCCATGGTGCCGGCGTTGTCGACGGCGTCCTGCGGGCCGGTGGGGCGGGGGAAGAACAGCGGCCACTCGTCGGTGCTGGCGAACGCGCCGGTGTACGGGGAGTCGAACAGTGGCGCGTCCTCGGCCGCGCGGGCCTCCTGCTCGGCCCAGAACGCCCGGGCCTCGGTGATCTCCCGCTCGCGGTCGGCGGCGAGTGCCTCGGTGACGGCCTGGCGTATCGCGGCCTGGTCCACCGGGGCGGGTGCGGCCTGGGCCGCGGCCTGCGCGTCCAGCCGGCGGGAGAGTCCCCGGAGGTGGAGCAGTACGGCGGTCGACACGGTGATCAGGATCAGCAGCAGGATGGTGTAGACGGCGCTCACGGAACGTACTCCTAGCGAGGAGCGGAACGGGGTTACGTGTCCACACTGCCGCATCCGGGGCTGTTGCCGCAGTGGCGAATGTCTAATTTGTGGGGGACTTTCGCTCTTGTCCCCAAATTGTTAGGTAACACCGTTCTACGCAGTGGAGTTGATCCGCTCCGCAGTGTCGATTTCCGGGCCGAAAACGAGCGAAAAGAGGGCCGGATCGACCTCGCGATGTGATCCGGCCCTCAATTACTCACGGTCACTCCAAATGGGTGGTCCAGACCCTTTCGGGGTGGCTCGGCGGGGTCAGCTGAGGCGCTCGATCACCATCGCCATGCCCTGGCCGCCGCCGACGCACATGGTCTCCAGGCCGAACTGCTTGTCGTGCCACTGCAGCGAGTTGATCAGGGTGGTGGTGATCCGGGCGCCGGTCATGCCGAACGGGTGGCCGACGGCGATCGCGCCGCCGTTGACGTTCAGCTTGTCCAGGTCGATGCCGAGATCCCGGTAGGACGGGATCACCTGGGCGGCGAAGGCCTCGTTGATCTCGACCAGGTCGATGTCGTCGATGGTCAGGCCGGCCCGCCGCAGCGCCTGCCGGGAGGCCTCGACCGGGCCGTAGCCCATGATCTCGGGGGAGAGCGCGCTGACGCCGGTGGAGACCACCCGGGCGAGCGGGGTGATGCCCAGCTCCCGGGCCTTGGTGTCGGACATGATGACCAGCGCGGCGGCGCCGTCGTTCAGCGGGCAGCAGTTACCGGCGGTCACGGTGCCGTCCGGTCGGAACACCGGCTTCAGGCCGGAGACGCCCTCCAGCGTGACGCCGGCGCGCGGGCCGTCGTCCTTGCTCACCACGGTGCCGTCCGGGAGCGTCACCGGGGTGATCTCGCGCTCCCAGAAGCCGGCCTTGATGGCGGCCTCGGCGAGGTTCTGCGAGCGGACGCCGAACTCGTCCTGCTCGGCGCGGGTGATCCCCTTGAGCGCGGCCAGGTTCTCGGCGGTCTGGCCCATCGCGATGTAGGCGTCCGGCAGCAGGCCGTCCTCGCGCGGGTCGTGCCACTCCCCGCCGCCCTCCTCGGCGCGCTTGGCGGTGCGGGCCTGGGCCTCGTCGAAGACCGGGTTCGTGGTGCCCGGCATGCCGTCCGAGGTCCCGTTCACGCTGCGCGAGACGGTCTCCACGCCGGCCGAGAGGAAGACGTCGCCCTCGCCGGCCCTGATCGCGTGCAGTGCCATCCGCGTGGTCTGCAGCGAGGACGAGCAGTAGCGGGTGATGGTGGCGCCGGGCAGGTAGTCCATGCCCATCTGGACGGCCACGATGCGGGCCAGGTTGTGGCCCTGCTCGCCGCCGGGCAGACCGCAGCCGAGCATCAGGTCGTCGATCTCGCGCGGGTCGAGCTGCGGGACCTTGGCCAGCGCGGCCTGGATGACGTGGGCGGTCAGGTCGTCGGGGCGGACGTCCTTGAGCGAGCCCTTGAAGGCCCGGCCGATCGGCGAACGGGTGGCGCTGACGATGACGGCTTCGGGCATGGCGGGCTCCTCGCTGGGTGACGGCGGACTGGCGTCCGGGAGGAAAGTTACCGCCTGGTAGATCAGGCGTCACCCGTCCCGGCGTGTGAGCTGGCCGACGTGTCGCCGGCCTCTGGAACGGCCCCTTCCCGGGTCTCCTCGGGTGTCCACGAGCCGGGCAGCCCGACCCGCAGCCGGTGGCGCAGCAACGCCCAGCGGCGGCCGGCGCCCTCCGTCTCGACGGCCGCGACCTCGGTGCCCGAACGCCCGGCCGCGGCGGCGGCGGCCATCGCCACCGGCAGCACCGTCCCGCCCGGCACGGGTGCGGCCGGGCGCTCCTCCTCCGGCCAGAGGCCGAGCGCGGCGCACACCGAGGGCAGCACGGCCATCGCGGCCGTCGCGTAGCCCTGGGCGGACGGGTGGTAGCGGTCGGCGGCGAACATCTCCGGGCGCGCCGCGAACTCCGGGCCCAGCAGCGAGCCCAGCGAGACCGTCCGGCCGCCGGCCTCCACGACCGCGATGGTCTGCGCGGCCGCCAGCTGGCGGCTCAGCCGGCGGGCCACCCAGCGCAGCGGCGGGTGCACCGGCTTGATCGTCCCGAGGTCCGGGCAGGTGCCGACCACCACCTCGCAGCCGTTCGCCCGCAGCGCCGCGACGGCCTCGCCGAGCTGGCGGACGGCCAGCTGGGCCGGGCTGTGCCGGGTCACGTCGTTGGCGCCGATCATGAGCACGGCGACGTCCGGGTGGTGCGGCAGCGCCTGCTCCAGCTGGCCCGAGAGGTGGGCGGAACGGCCGCCGGAGCGGGCCACGTTGACCAGCCGGACCGGGCGCTCGGCCACCGAGGCCAGGCCCGCGGCCAGCAGCGCACCCGGGGTCTCCCGGGCCCGCAGCACACCGAGGCCGGCGCCGGTGGAGTCGCCGAGGACGGCCAGCACCAGCGGCGGCTGCGTGGCGGCGGAGCTGTCGGTGAAGGCCTCGCCGTAGACGCCGTCGGCCTTGGGCGGATCGCCCTCCAGCACGCCGATGGCCTGGATCGCCAGCTTGCTCTCGGTGAGCAGCACGCCCACCAGTCCCACGCCCAGCAGGCCGAGCCCGCCGCCGCCGTACGCCGCCGCGGTGGCGATCCGGCGGGCCACCCGGGCCCGCGAGTCCTGTGCCCCTGGCATCCGATGCCCCCTTCGCGTCCTGGTGCCGCCCCCTCCGGGGCCATGGCGATGCCTGCACCCCCCTCCTACCCGCGCGGGGGCCGGGGCTACCTGCGGGGCTGGGCCATTGGGGGAGGAGGGCGGGCGGCGGGGCCGTTGCGCGGGGCCGGGGCGGGGCGAGGGGCGGGTGGGGCGGAAGGGCGGGCTGGGGCGGGCGGCACGGCCTAGGCTTTGCAGTACCGAAAGCACTCGCATGCCCACAACCGGGAGGACCCCCGTGCGGTACCACAACTCGATCATCGACCTCGTCGGCAACACGCCGCTGGTCAAGCTGAACAAGGTCACCGAGGGCATCAGCGCGACAGTGCTGGCGAAGGTCGAGTACTTCAACCCCGGCGGCTCGGTGAAGGACCGCATCGCGATGCGCATGATCGAGGCCGCCGAGGCCTCGGGCGCCCTGAAGCCGGGCGGCACCATCGTCGAGCCGACCTCCGGCAACACCGGTGTCGGCCTGGCGATCGTGGCCCAGCAGAAGGGCTACAAGTGCATCTTCGTCTGTCCGGACAAGGTGTCCACCGACAAGATCAACACCCTGCGCGCGTACGGCGCCGAGGTGGTCGTCTGTCCCACCGCCGTGGCCCCCGAGCACCCGGACTCGTACTACAACGTCTCCGACCGGCTCGTCCGGGAGACCCCGAACGCCTGGAAGCCGGACCAGTACTCCAACCCGGACAACCCGGCCTCGCACTACCACTCCACCGGTCCGGAGCTGTGGGAGCAGACCGAGGGCCGGATCACCCACTTCGTGGCGGGCGTCGGCACCGGCGGCACCATCTCCGGCACCGGCAACTACCTGAAGGAGGTCTCGGGCGGCAAGGTCAAGGTGATCGGCGCCGACCCGGAGGGCTCGGTCTACTCGGGCGGCACCGGCCGGCCGTACCTGGTCGAGGGTGTGGGCGAGGACTTCTGGCCGACCGCCTACGACCGTGACGTCGCCGACGGCATCGTCGCCGTCTCCGACAAGGACTCCTTCCAGATGACCCGCCGCCTGGCCAAGGAGGAGGGCCTGCTGGTCGGCGGCTCCTGCGGCATGGCCGTGGTGGCCGCGCTGGAGGTGGCCAAGGGCCTGGGCCCGGACGACGTCGTGGTGGTGCTGCTGCCGGACGGCGGCCGCGGCTACCTGTCCAAGATCTTCAACGACGACTGGATGGCCGACTACGGTTTCCTGCCCTCGGCCACCGACGAGGCGCACATCGGCGAGGTGCTGGCCCGCAAGGACGCCATCGAGCACGAGGGCATCCCGCAGTTCGTCCACATGCACCCGAACGAGACGGTCGCCGAGGCGGTCCGGGTGCTGCGCGAGTACGGCGTCTCGCAGATGCCGGTGGTCTCCCCGGGTGCCGGGCACCCCGACATCATGGCCGGCGAGGTGATCGGCTCGGTGGCGGAGAAGCTCCTGCTGGAGGGCGTCTTCGCGAAGGAGATCGAGCTGACCGACACGCTGGACCGGGTGATGTCCAAGCCGCTGCCGGTCGTCGGTGCGGGCGAGACGGTCACCAACCTGATGACCGTGCTGGAGAAGGCCGACGCCGCGGTGGTGCTGGTGGACGGCAAGCCGCAGGGCATCGTCACCCGCCAGGACCTGCTGGGCTTCCTCGCCGGCCGCGCCGCGCACTGACCCGTCGGCCCCGGCCCTGACCGGCCCTGACCGGCCCTGACCGACCCCGACCCCGCCACCGGCTCCGGTCGGCGGGGCGGACGAGGTTTCGCCCACGTTTTGCCCGCGGTTCGCCCACGGGCGAAGTGGTACACCGGCGTCACCTGCCCGCAGCACGCGGTTAACAACCGTCCGGCATCGTGGTGGTCAACGGCAAGACGCCGAGCGAGACGACGGCAACCGTCCGGGAGCGGCTCCCCGGCGGACGCGGTCGGCTCCGGACACGTCGGGCGGTCCTGACCCGGCCCGCCGTGTCCGCCCTCCAACCCGGCAACGGGGGAGAGGGGTCTCCGCGGGAGGTGCCGTCGTCCCGCCCCTGTCCGGCTGCGGCCGGTCGACAGGGTGCGGCGGCTCCCGCGGTACTGCGCGCCGCACGGCGCGTCTCCGCGGTTCCCGGGTGGGGGAACCGAGGCGGAGAACGGCAGGGCCGGTCCTTCTCCGAGGGACCGGCCCTTCCCGTACGCTCACACGCATGACCAGCACTGAAACCACCCAGGACGAGCCGCGCTACGTCCGGCTCAAGATCGAGCTCATCGCGGAGATCACCGACGAGGGCGCGCTCAAGGCGGCCGCCCTGAAGCAGGTGACCGAGGACGAGTACCTCGACGACGACGAGCGCGCCCAGTCCGTCGACGCCATCGAGGTGGACCCGTCGGGTTCGCTCGCCCACTTCATCGACCCGGTGGCGCTGCTCGGCGACGTGCCGGGTGTCGAACTGGCCTCGGCGACCTGGGAGTCGGCGCAGACCGAGTTCGACCCCGAGAACGAGGGTTGGGACGAGTACGTGGTGGACGAGTCCGCCGAGTAGCGGCCTCGCCTCGCGAGCTCGTCACCGCTCGTGAACGCCCGGTCTGCCCCGCAGGCCGGGCGTTTTTTCCCTGTTCACCGGGAAGTTGGGTCATCTCATACGATCGCTTACCCTTCGGAGGTGGAACCGTGCACGGGCGGATTGCGTTTCTGTATCCGTAAATGCCCGGGATGATCAGCAGGGAGACGCGACGTGACGGCACGGGACGGTCAGGGGCGGGCAGGCGGAGGCAACTGGAGCCGGCGCGGAGTGCTCGCGGGTCTGATCGGGGCGCCGGTCCTGCTGCTCGCGGCCTGCAACGACACCAAGAGCGCCGACGCCAACGGCTCGGGCGGTTCGGGCGGTTCGGGCGGTTCCGCTGGAACCCCGGGCGCGGGCAGCGGCTCCGGCGGGACCAGCAGCGCGCCGAAGACCTCGACCGCCGTCATCACCGTCACCCCTGCGGACGGTGCCGCCTCCGCCAGCTTCAGCGAGCCGGTCAAGGTCACCGTCAGCAACGGCACCCTGGGCACCGTCAAGGTCACCGACTCCACGGGCAAGGAACTGGCCGGCCAGCTCGCCTCCGACGGCGCCAGCTGGACCTCGGCCGCCGCCCCCGCCAGCGGCACCAAGTACACCGTGGCCGCCACCGCCCTCGACAAGGACAAGCTGGAGGCGGACGCCAACGCCACCTTCACCACGGCCACCCCGGCCAACACCTTCGTCGGCTACTTCACGCCCGAGGACGGCTCGGTCGTCGGCGTCGGCATGCCCGTCTCGATCACCTTCAGCAAGCCGATCACCGACCGCAAGGCCGTCCAGCAGGCGATCACCGTGATAGCCGAGCCGGGCGTCGAGATCGTCGGGTACTGGTTCTCCAGCACCCGCCTCGACTTCCGGCCGCAGGAGTACTGGGCCAAGGGCACCAAGGTCACCCTCAAGCTCCGGCTCAAGGACGTCGAGGGCGCCAAGGGCGTCTACGGCACCCAGTCCAAGGACGTCCGCTTCACCATCGGCCGCGCCCAGACCAGCGTCGCCGACCTCGCCGCCAAGAAGCTCACCGTCACCACCGACGGCCAGGTCAGCGCCGTCTACAAGATCTCCGGCGGCTCGCCCGAGCACCGCACCTGGGGCGGCAAGATGGTGATCTCCGAGCAGTTCCAGCAGACCCGGATGAACTCGCAGACCGTCAACCTCGGCAGCGAGTACGACATCGCGGACGTGCCGCACGCCCAGCGGCTCACCACCTCGGGCACCTTCATCCACGGCAACTACTGGTCCCCGTCGTCGATCTTCGGCGGCCAGAACACCAGCCACGGCTGCATCGGCCTCCAGGACGCCAAGGGCGCGCAGGACGGCAGCACGGACGGCTACAAGTTCTACAAGAGCTCCATGGTCGGCGACGTGGTCGAGGTCGTGAACTCCGGTGACAAGACCGTCGCGCCGGACAACGGCCTGAACGGCTGGAACCTCGGCTGGGCCGCCTGGAAGGCCGGCAGCGCCGTCTGACGCCGGGAGCCGCCGGTCAGCGCGGGTCAGCGCTTGGCGTAGTCGGCGAAACCCTGCCAGTCGACGATCACGCACGGCTCGTCGCCGACGATCCAGGCATCGTGCCCGGGCGGGCAGATCATCAGGTCGCCCGGGCCGAACTCGGTCTCCTGACCGTCGTCCATGACGATCCTCATACGGCCCGAGACCACGTACCCCGTGTGGGCGGCCAGGCAGCTGTCGGTCTTGGCGATCGGCTTCACGTGCTTGGACCACTGCCAACCCGGGTGGAACACGGCCCGGCCCACCGGGCCGGCGTCCAGGTTGACCAGACGCAGTTCCCCCGTGCCCTCCTCGAAGGGGCGGACCTCCTCGGGGGCGTCGAAGTTCATGCGGACGAGACCGGACATGGCGCACTCCTCTCCCCACGGACGGCCCGGCCGTCCAGCGAGAGGAGGAGGCAGGCCCGTCTGCTGGCCCTTCCAGTCTGCGCCCCGACCGGCGGGCGGTCACCTCGGGTGGCCGGCCCGCCGGAACGGTCACGGACGGTCAGCCCTGCGTGCGGGCCACGCCGATCGGGCAGGAGGCGCCGGTGCCGCCGAGGCCGCAGTAGCCGTTCGGGTTCTTGGCGTCGGACAGGTACTGCTGGTGGTACGGCTCGGCCGGGTAGAACGGGCCCGCCGGGGCGATCTCGGTGGTGATCGGGCCGTAGCCGAGCGCGGTCAGGGCCGGCTGGAAGGCGTCCAGGCCGGCGGCCGCGGCGGCGGCCTGGACGGGGGAGTGGGTGTAGACGGCGGAGCGGTACTGGGTGCCGACGTCGTTGCCCTGGCGGTTGCCCTGGGTCGGGTCGTGCGCCTCCCAGAAGGTCTTCAGCAGCCGCTCGTAGGAGACCAGCGAGGGGTCGAACACCACCCGGACCGCCTCGGTGTGCCCGGTCAGCCCGCTGCACACCTCCTCGTACGTCGGGTGGGGGGTGTAGCCGCCCTGGTAGCCGACCAGCGTCGTCCAGACGCCGGGCAGGCGCCAGAACGTCCGCTCGGCGCCCCAGAAGCAGCCCAGCCCGAAGTCGGCCACCTCCAGGCCGTCCGGGTACGGCCCGGTGAGCGGGTGGCCGAGCACGGTGTGCGGCTCGCGCAGCGCGAAGCCCGGCGACTCCCGGCCGGGCAGCGCCTGGTCGGCGGGAACGAGCGAGGTCTTGTGGCGGTTGAACAGCACGGCCTGCTCCAGCGGGGTAGGGAGGGTTGCGCAGGATTCAACGCGGCGGGCCGCCCCCGGATTCCGGCGCCGCCCGGATTCCGCCGCCGCCCCGGTCCACGGCCGGCCCGGTTCACGGCGGGCTGGGACGTTCCGGAGGGCACCGGCCCGTACGGCCACTAGGCTCGACCCATGACCGAGCACCAGCTTCCCCAGGGCTTCGAGACCCTCGCCATCCACGCGGGTCAGGAAGCAGACCCCCAGACCGGGGCCGTCGTCACGCCGATCTACCAGGTGTCCACCTACAAGCAGGACGGGGTGGGCGGCCTGCGGGGCGGCTACGAGTACAGCCGCAGCGCCAACCCGACCCGCACCGCGCTGGAGGAGTGCCTCGCGGCACTGGAAGGCGGCGCCCGTGGCCTCGCCTTCGCCTCCGGCCTGGCCGCCGAGGACACCCTGCTGCGTACCATCCTCAAGCCGGGCGACCACATCGTGATCCCCAACGACGCCTACGGCGGTACCTTCCGGCTGTTCGCCAAGGTGCTGACCCGCTGGGGCGTCGAGTTCTCCGTCGCCAACACCCAGGACCTGGCGACCGTCCGCGCCGCGCTGCGTCCCAACACCCGCGCGGTCTGGGTGGAGACCCCGTCCAACCCGCTGCTGGGCATCACCGACCTGGCCGCGCTCGCCGAGGTCGCGCACGGCGCCGGCGCGCTGCTGGTGGTCGACAACACCTTCGCCAGCCCGTACCTGCAGCAGCCGATCGCGCTCGGCGCGGACGCGGTCGTGCACTCCACCACCAAGTACATGGGCGGCCACTCGGACGTGGTCGGCGGTGCGCTGGTGCTGGCCGACGCGAGCCTGGGCGAGGAGGTGGCGTACCACCAGAACGCGATGGGCGCCGTCTCCGGGCCGTTCGACGCCTGGCTGGTGCTGCGCGGCATCAAGACGCTGGGCGTCCGGATGGACCGGCACAGCGCCAACGCGGAGAAGGTCGCCGAGCTGCTGGCGAGCCACCCGAAGGTCAGCCAGGTGCTGTACCCGGGCCTGCCCGAGCACCCCGGCCACGAGATCGCCGCCAAGCAGATGAAGGCCTTCGGCGGCATGGTCTCGTTCCGGGTCCAGGGCGGCGAGGAGGCGGCGGTCGAGGTCTGCAACCGCGCGCAGCTGTTCACCCTCGGCGAGTCGCTCGGCGGCGTGGAGTCGCTGATCGAGCACCCGGGCCGGATGACCCACGCCTCGGTGGCCGGTTCGGCGCTGGAGGTGCCCGCCGACCTGGTGCGCGTCTCGGTCGGCATCGAGTCGATCGACGACCTGCTCGCCGACCTCAAGCAGGCGCTGGGCTAGGACGCGCCCAGAAGTCCGGAGCCTGTTGAAGATCTCCGGCCTCGGTGAGCAGTCCGGGGACCGCGATGGTCACCTGACGCGCTGTCGGCGCACTCGGCCGGAGGAGCCCCTGTGGGCTCCTCCGGCCGGTCCATTGCGCCATGCCCTCACGCGCTCGCGCCGGAGCGGTCCTTCAGGAGCGCTTCCAGGAGGTGGGGGACGCGGGCGTGCAATCCTCGTTCGGGTCGGGCTTGCCACGCACCAGGTCCCAGAGGTTCCATTCGCCCCACGTGGTCCATGAGTCCGCCGAGGCCCATGAGTGCGGCGGGCGCGGACACGGCTTCGGCGGGCACTTCTTGTCCTCGACCGTGATCGTCACACACGGGCAGTCCGCGGTCAGCTCGACCGTGGTCACCGCGGTCTGGGGCAGTTCGTAGCCGGGGGGAGCGGTGGTCTCCTGCCAGTAGTAGGTGCCGAACGGAAGGTTGTCCGCGGAGCAGGTGCCGTTCGCCCCGGTGGTGCAGGGGGAGCCGACAGGGGTGTCGGGGTTGGTTCCGGTGGTTTGGAGGCCGGGGACGCCGTTGGTCTCGTGCCAGAGCTGGAAGGTGGCGCCGGCCAGTGGTTGTCCGGTGGCGGAGTCGACCTTGGTGACCGTGGTGGAGCCGGTCGGGGTGGTGGTCTTGGTGTCCTGGACGGTGACGGGGATGCTCTGTCCGTCGGTGTCGAGGACCACGGTCGTCACCGCGGGCTGCGGCAGGTTGTAGCCGGGGGGTGCGGCAGTCTCCTGCCAGTAGTAGGTGCCCAGGGGGAGGCCGGTTGCGGAGCAGACGCCGTTCGCTCCGGTGGTGCAGGGGGAGCCGACGGGAGTGTCGGGGTTGGTTCCGGTGGTTTGGAGGCCGGGGACGCCGTTGGTCTCGTGCCAGAGCTGGAAGGTGGCGCCGGCCAGTGGCTGCCCGGTGGCGGAGTCGACCTTGGTGACCGTAGTGGAGCCGGTCGGGGCGATGGTCTTGGTGTCCTGGACGGTGATCGGGACGTTCTGTCCGTTGGTGTTGAGGACGACGGTGGTGACGTTGAGTTCCGGCAGGTCGTAGCCGTTGGGCGCCGATACTTCTTGCCAGTAGTAGGTGCCGAGGGGGAGGCCGGTTGCGGAGCAGGTGCCGTTCGCTCCGGTGGTGCAGGGGGAGCCGACGGGGGTGTCGGGGTTGGTTCCGGTGGTTTGGAGGCCGGGGACGCCGTTGGTTTCGTGCCAGAGCTGGAAGGTCGCACCGGCCAGGGGCTGCCCGGTGGCGGAGTCGACCTTGGTCACGCTTGTGGACGCGGTCGGAGCGGTCGCTTTGGTGTCCTGGACGGTGATCGGGACGTTCTGTCCGTTGGTGTTGAGGACGACGGTGGTGACGTTGAGCTCCGGCAGGTCGTAGCCGGGGGGTGCGGCGGTCTCCTGCCAGTAGTAGGTGCCGAGCGGGAGGCCGGCCGTGGAGCAGACGCCGTTCGCCCCGGTGGTGCAGGGGGAGCCGACAGGGGTGTCGGGGTTGGCGCCGGTGGTCTGGAGACCGGGGACGCCGTTGGTCTCGTGCCACAGCTGGAAGGTGGCGCCGACCAGCGGTTGCCCGGTGGCGGAGTCGACCTTGGTCACGCTGGTGGACCCGGTCTCGACGATCGGGGACTTGGTGTCCTGGACGGTGACCGGGACGTTCTGCCCGTTCGTGTCGAGGACCACGGTCGTCACCGCGGGCTGCGGCAGGTCGTAGCCAGGGGGTGCGGCGGTCTCCTGCCAGTAGTAGGTGCCGAGCGGGAGACCGGCCGTGGAGCAGACGCCGTTCGCCCCGGTGGTGCAGGGGGCGCCCACCTCGGTGTCCGGGGTGGCCCCCGAGGTCTGGAGGCCGGGGACGCCGTTGGTCTCACGCCACAGCTGGAAGGTGGCCCCCGCCAGGGGCTGCCCCGTGACGGAGTCGACCTTCGTCACGCTGGTCGAGGCGGTGGGAGTGGGACTTCCGCACGCCGGAAGATCGCCGTTGAAGGGGTAGGCGTGGAACTCGGTCCCGGTCATCCCCGAGCCGGAGTTCTGCAGCAGCGAACCGGTGGTGAAGAATCGTCCGTTCAGACCGGGCAGGCTCATGGTGGCGGTGCTGGCCGGGTTGCCGACCAGCACACTGCCCTGGAACTGCCCCGATCCCTTGAGCGTGACGGACGTCGCGGCGGGGAAGTTCCACAGGAGGCGCTCGCGCAGCCGGTTCCAGGGATCGGTGTCCTGGAGGCTCCCGCTGTAGGTGTTGATGGTGCGGGCGCCGCCCACGAGGTTGACGAGCACCGTCGCGTTCGCGGGGATGCCGGCGAACGCGATGCCCTGGGTGGAGCCTCCGTTCCCGGCGATGTCGAAGTCGACGTTGAAGACCTGGAGCGTGGAGGTGCCGTCACCGGTGAACAGGGTCTGGAACCCCTGGTTGACCGCGGTTCCGGTGGCGGGGCGGGGTGTGCCGACCCCGGCGTAGCACTCGCTCGCCGTCTGCAGCTGACCGCGCAGCGGCGTGTAGGCGGCCACGGCCTGCGCTTCCTGGACCTTCGTACCGACGATGGTGCCCGTGGCCGTGCCCGCGTAGCGGACGACGCCGCCCTCCGCCAGGAGTCTCTGCCCCGGGGCCACCGTGACGTTGCCTCCGGCGGTGAGGAAGTCGGCGCCGTCCGGCGGGGGGACCCGTGAGCCGACGCCGACGATGCCGATGTTGTAGACGGAGCTGGCTCCCGGGGCTTTGTTCAGGTCGAAGTTGCCGAGGGTCACCACGTGCCCCTCGGCCTCCGCGGCGGAACCGCCGACGTTGAAGTCGCCGCCGACGAAGATGTTGATTCCGGCGTCGCGGCCTGCGAAGGGACCGTTGTTGACCGGGGGGAACGTCGCGGGACAGTCCGCGCCCAGGCACGGCCCGAGGCCGCCCGGGAGACCGGCCGCGTACGCGGCCGGTGGTGCGACGAGTGACATACCGAAGGGCACGAGCGTCAGGGCCAGGACGGAACCCACCGTCCTGCCGAGTCGGCGTCTCCAGGTGACGGTGGTCACCGGGTTCTGACTGGGCTTCACCTCAGTCCTCTCACCATGTGGACCCAATGGGGCCCTCGGAGTGTTCCGGGCTGGAGGGCCGAGCATCGCGACTCACTGGTGTTGTCATCTGAAAATCGTGTTAATGCACCCGTTCGGCTGTGCGTCGACGGCCGATCGGTCCGGGCGCGAGGGACGGCCTCCGGCCGTCGGCGGTCACTGGCCCTGCTGGTCCGCCGTGTACGACTCCATCGCGTGGTTGAAGCGGGCCAGCAGGGCGCAGAACGCCTGCTGCTCCTCGGGCGGCCAGTCGGCCGTCAGGCGGCGGGTCAACTCGGCCCGCCCGTCGCGGACTTCGGCCAGTCGGCCGGAGCCGACCGGGGTCAGTGCGAGGCGTACGGCGCGGCGGTGGGCCGGGTCCTGGACCCGGCCGACCAGCCCGCCCGCGACCAGCGGGGCGACCTGCCGGGTCACCGTGGAGGAGTCGACGCCGAGCGACTCGGCCAGCGCCTTGACGTTGGCGGGCCCGTGCCGCTCCAGGCGGTCGAGCAGCAGGTAGGCGGCCCGGTCCAGCGCGCCGAGACCGCCACCGGTGGTCCGGACCTGGTCCATCCGGCGGGCGAACACCGCCAGCTGGTACTGGAGTCGGGCGTGCACGGGGTCGGTGCGGTCGGTGGCCTGGGGCGAGGTCGTCGTCATCGCGGCTCACGATCGTCGTGCGGTGAGGGAGGCTCAGAAGCAGCAGCGTACGCGGGCGGAGCGGGCCCGGGAACAGCCCTGACATCCCGGATTGCCGGTGTCGACCACCGTAGGCTGGCGTTATGCACAACTGGCCGGTCACCCTCGACGACGTCCGCGGCGCCCAGAAGATGCTCGCCGGAATCGCCCGGGTGACGCCGATGGAGGGCAGCCGGTACCTGTCCGGGCTGATCGGCGCGCCGGTCCACCTGAAGTGCGAGAACCTCCAGCGCACCGGTTCGTTCAAGCTGCGCGGCGCGTACGTGCGGATCGCCGGGCTCTCGCCGGTGCAGCGGGCCGGCGGGGTGGTGGCGGCGAGCGCGGGCAACCACGCGCAGGGGGTGGCGCTGGCGGCCGCGCTGCTGGGGGTGCACTCGACCGTGTTCATGCCGGTCGCGGCGCCGCTGCCCAAGGTCGCGGCGACCCGGGAGTACGGCGCGCAGGTGCGGCTGCACGGCGCCACGGTGGACGAGGCGTTGCAGGCCGCGCAGCGGTACTCGGAGGCGACCGGCGCGGTGTTCATCCACCCCTTCGACCACTGGGACGTGGTCACCGGCCAGGCGACCGTCGGACTGGAGATCCTGGAGCAGTGCCCCGAGGTGCGGACCATCCTGGTCGGGGTGGGCGGCGGCGGCCTGCTGGCCGGGATCGCGGCGGCGGTCAAGCCGCTGCGGCCGGACGTCCGGGTGGTGGGGGTGCAGGCGGCGGGCGCGGCCGCGTACCCGCCCTCGCTGGCGGCCGGGCGGCCGGTGTCACTGGAGCACTACGCCACGATGGCCGACGGGATCATGGTCGGCCGGCCCGGGGACATCCCGTTCGAGGTGATCAACTCGCTGGCGGACGGCGTCCGGACGGTCTCCGAGGACGCGCTGTCGCGGGCCCTGCTGCTCGGCCTGGAGCGGCTGAAACTGGTGGTCGAACCGGCCGGGGCGGCCCCGATCGCGGCGCTGCTGGAGCAGCCGGACTCCTTCGAGGGGCCGGTGGTGGCCGTGCTGTCCGGCGGCAACATCGACCCGCAGCTGATGCAGCGGGTGCTGCGGCACGGGCTGGCGGCGGCCGGCCGGTACCTGTCGCTGCGGGTGCGGCTGGCGGACAAGCCGGGCTCGCTGGCCGACCTGCTGGAGGTGCTGACCAGGCTGGACGCCAACGTGCTGGACGTCGCGCACGTGCGGATCGACCCGCGGCTGGGGCTGACCGAGGTCGAGGTGGACCTGCACCTGGAGACCAAGGGGCCGGAGCACTGCGCGGCCGTGGTCGGCGAGCTGCGGGACGCGGGGTACGTCGTTTCCAGCTGAGTTCGGAAGGCGCCTCAGGCGCTTGGGGGGCCGGGTGTCTCGGGCGCCGGACGGTGCGGGGCGGGCCTCGGTGGATCTCGGCGGATCTCGGTGGATGTCAGTGGTCCCTGCCACGATGGCGGAGCCCTGTGCCTTGACGCGATATATCGCGTGCTGCCAGACTCGCGATACATCGCGTTCTGTGTCCTGGTAGGCGAAAACCGAGTCGCCCGCATGCCCGAAAAAGGGGCAGAGTGTGACAGATCGCCCATATTCGTCCGAGGAGATGAGGCAGGCCATGGCGCCAGCCATCCAAGCCGAGAACCTGGTCAAGACCTTCGGCGACGTACGAGCCCTGGACGGCGTCAGCCTCGACGTCCCCGAGGGCACGGTGCTCGGGCTGCTCGGCCCGAACGGCGCCGGCAAGACCACCACCGTGCGGGTCCTCACCACCCTGCTGCGCCCCGACTCGGGCCGCGCGGTGGTCGCCGGCGTCGACGTGCTCAAGCACCCCAACAAGGTCCGCAGCCTGATCGGCCTGTCCGGCCAGTACGCGGCGGTCGACGAGTACCTCACCGGCTTCGAGAACCTCCAGATGGTCGGCGAGCTCTACCAGATGAGCGCCCGTCAGGCGAAGGTGAGGGCGCTGGAGCTGCTGGAGTGGTTCAACCTCACCGAGGCCAAGGACCGCACCGCCAAGACCTACTCCGGCGGCATGCGCCGCCGCCTCGACCTCGCCGCCGCGCTGGTCGTCCGGCCGCCGGTGATGTTCCTCGACGAGCCGACCACCGGCCTCGACCCGCGCAACCGGCTCGCGCTCTGGGAGGTCATCGAGACCCTGGTCGAGCAGGGCACCACGCTGCTGCTCACCACCCAGTACCTGGAGGAGGCCGACCGGCTGGCGCACGACATCGCCGTCGTCGACCACGGCCGGGTGATCGCCCGCGGCACCGCCGACCAGCTCAAGGCCCAGATCGGCGGCGAGCGGATAGAGGTCGTGGTGCACGAGCCGGGCCTGGTCGCCGACGCGGTCGCGGCGCTGTCCGGGTACGCGCTGGGCGAGCCGGCGGTGGAGAAGAACACCCGCCGGATCACCGTGCCGGTCAGCGGCGGCGCCCGGGTGCTCGCCGACGTCATCCGCGAACTCGACGCCCGCGGCATCGAGATCGACGACATCGGCCTGCGCCGCCCGACCCTGGACGACGTGTTCCTCACCCTCACCGGCCACGTCGCCGAGACGGTGGAGGAGGAGAACGGATCCGGCGGCCGCGGCCGGGGCGGCCGGAGCAAGGGCGGGCCGTCCGCCGAGGGGCCGCCCGCCGAGGGGCCGTCCGTCGAGGGGTCGGACGGCTCCGACGGCCAGGGACCGGACAAGCAGGCCGTCGCGGCCGGAACGGAGCGCTGAGATGAGCACCGCCACCGAGCACGCCATCGGCGAGGCGATGCCCAGGCAGCGCCGCGGCATCGCCGCCACCCTGCACGACTCCTGGGTGGTCGCCAAGCGCAACCTGCGCCGGATGACCAGGATCCCCGAGATCGTGGTCTTCGGGCTGATGCAGCCGGTCATGTTCGTGCTGCTGTTCTCGTACGTGATGGGCGGGGCGATCAAGATCCCCGGGGCGAGCTCCAGCTCCGACTCGTACATCCAGTTCCTGATGGCCGGCATCTTCGCCCAGACCGTCACCTTCGCCGTCGCCGGCGCCTCCGCCGGGATCGCGGAGGACATGACCAAGGGCCTGGTGGACCGCTTCCGCTCGCTGCCGATGGCCCGCTCGGCGGTGCTGGTCGGCCGCACCCTCGCCGACCTGTGCCAGACCGCGTTCACCGTGATCGTGCTGGCCCTGGTCGCGCTGCTGGTCGGCTGGCGGATCCACGACGGCGTGCTCAACGCGCTCGGCGCCTTCGGCCTGCTGCTCCTGCTCGGCTACGCGTTCTCCTGGATCGGCGCGCTGATCGGCCTCTCGGTGCGCAGCCCCGAGGCGGCCACCTCGGCCGGCCTGATCTGGCTGTTCCCGCTGACCTTCGTCTCCAACGCCTTCGTGCCGGTCAGCTCGATGCCGGGCTGGCTGCAGACGGTCGCGTACTGGAACCCGTTCAGCGCCACCGTGCAGGCCTGCCGAGACCTGTTCGGCAACCAGGTCGGCCCGGTGGACGCCACCTGGCCGATGCAGCACGCCGCGCTGGTGTCGGTGCTGTGGTCGGTGCTGATCACCGCGGTGTTCTCCTGGCTGTCGGTGCGCAAGTACCGCTCGGCCGTGGGCTGAACCGCGCCCGGTACGCCGCGAGGGCGGCCGCGGAGTCCCTGGACTCCGCGGCCGCCCTCGTCGGTCGGTCAGGTCTGGTCAGGCCGGGTCAGGCCAGATCAGACCGGATCAGGCTTGGTCAGCCGGCGTGCGGCACGACCTTGACGATCTTCACCATGGCGGGCTTGCCGTTCGGCAGCTCGTAGGTCGCCTCGTCGCCGATCTGCTTGCCGTCGATCGCGCGGCCCAGCGGCGACTGCGGCGAGTAGACGTCCATGGTGTCGGAGCCGGCGACCTCGCGCGAGGCGAGCAGGAACTCCATGGTGTCGTCCTCGTCGCCGTCGAAGGCGACCGTGACGACCATGCCCGGGGCCACCACACCCGAGTCGGCCGGCGCCTCGCCGACCTTGGCACGCTCCAGCAGCTGGGTCAGCTGGCGGATGCGCAGCTCGTACTTGCCCTGCTCCTCCTTGGCCGCGTGATAGCCGGCGTTCTCCTTGAGGTCCCCCTCCTCGCGCGCCGCCTCGATCTTCTGGGCGATCTCGATGCGCCAGGGCCCGGTCAGGTGATCCAGCTCGGCCTTCAGCTGGTCGTAGCCGGCCTGAGTGAGCCAGGTCACGTTCTCACTGGTCTGGGTCACGGGTGCTCCTCGTAGGTGCTGGGGCTGTGCTGCGGGTGTGAGTCGTCAGCAGGGTTGGTGGTGATATCGGTCGTAACTACAAAGCAACGCCCGCTCCCGTACCATCCGGTGCGGAAGGGGCGAAACCACGAGCCTAACAAGTCCTGCCGACAAGCAGAAGGGTCGTTTGCGCGCCATTGACGTCGGCGTTGCGCCACGGTGTACAGCGAATGCGCCACGGTGTACGGCGGTGGTGCGTGCCGGGCCGGGTGCGGGACTTCCTACGGATGCCCGTTCTCCCGATCGGTTATGCGCCGGTGTCCGGCAGAGTACCGGTGGTGCCCGGCAGAGTACCGGTGAGCGGGGCGCGGTGCCGGTGCGACTCGGCGGGCGGGCCTCCTGCGCAGGCGGCCGGACGGACTCCTTCGCGCTTCTTCGCGGGCCTACTTCTTCGCCGGCGTGCAGCCCAGCAGTTCGGCGGTGGTGCCGCGGGCGGTGGTCCGCAGCGTGACCACGGCGTCGTAGCTGGAGCCGTCGGCCGGCACCGGGAAGTCGGCCACCCCGACCACCGAGCCGTCCGACCCCTGCGAGCGGACCGTGCAGCTGCCGGCCGTCCCGCCGCTCTTGCGCACCGCCAGGTGCAGCTCGACCTCGGAGTCCGAGACCGCCTGGAAGGTCGGCACCGAGCCGTTGATCGTGGTCTCGCGCAGCAGGTAGGAGCCGCCCAGCCAGGCCACCAGGCCCAGGCCCAGCACGCCGCAGACCGCGCCGGCCACCTTCAGACGGCGGTCCGAATCGCGGTCGCCGCGCCGGCCGTAGCGCCCCTCGGGCAGCTGCGGGGTGGTGGTGCTCGCGTTCATCGGACCCAGTCCTCTCCTGACGGGAGGGGCCGCGCGGGTGGTGCGGGGGAATGCGACGCTCCTCCAGTCCGTCACTATAGGAGGGGCACGCCCGCGGCCGGTCCGGCGGGGGCGGGGCTCGACCGGGCCGGGGTACGTCCGCGGCCGGTCCCGCGGCGACGCGGCCCCGACGTGAGCGGCTCGTACGGTGGGCGGACCGGACTTCGCGGAACGCCCGATATGTGGAAGGAACGCAAGGCGTTGACTGAGCAGTTGCGACTGATGGCGGTGCACGCCCACCCGGACGACGAGTCCAGCAAGGGCGCGGCCACCATGGCCATGTACGTCGAGCAGGGAGTGGACGTGCTCGTGGCCACCTGCACCGGGGGCGAACGCGGGTCGGTTCTCAACCCCAAGCTCCAGGGGGACCCGTACATCGAGGAGAACATCCACGAGGTGCGCCGCAAGGAGATGGACGAGGCCCGGGCGATCCTGGGCGTCAAGCAGGCCTGGCTCGGCTTCGTCGACTCCGGCCTGCCCGAGGGCGACCCGCTGCCCCCGCTGCCCGAGGGCTGCTTCGCCCTGGAGGACGTGAAGGAGGCGGCCGAACCACTGGTCCGGCTGATCCGGGAGTTCAAGCCGCAGGTCATCACGACCTACGACGAGAACGGCGGCTACCCGCACCCCGACCACATCATGACCCACAAGATCACCATGCTGGCCTTCGACGCCGCCGGCGACCCGGACGCCTACCCGGAGGCCGGCGAGCCCTGGCAGCCGCTGAAGGTCTACTACAACCACGGCTTCCCGATGGGCCGCATCCGCGCCCTGCACCAGTACCTCACCGAGCACGGCCACGACTCGCCGTACGGCGAGTGGATCGCGGGCTGGGAGAAGAGCGGCCGCCAGGAGCGCGAGATCACCACCCGGGTGAGCTGCGGCGACTGGTTCGAGACCCGCGACCGCGCCCTGATCGCCCACGCCACCCAGATCGACCCCGACGGGCCGTGGTTCCGCGTCCCGCTGGACGTCCAGCGCGAGGTCTGGCCCACCGAGGACTACGAACTCGCCCGTACCCTGATCGACGTGGACCTGCCGGAGGACGACCTGTTCGCCGGCCTGCGCACCCCCACCCTGGCCGTCGAGGCCGCCGACACGCGCGACTGAACCACCCCCCGATGGCCCGGCTCCCCGTGAGCCGGGCCACCATAGAGATATGAGCGCCCCCGTGAACCTCGTCAACCTCGCCGCCGACCTCGCCGTCGACGACGCCAAGGTCACCCCCGGACTCCTCGGCTTCGTCGTCTTCGCCGCCCTCGGCGTGGCCACCTGGTTCCTGGCCAAGTCCATGAACCGGCAGTTCAAGAAGGTCGACTTCGCGGAGGAGCCGGAAGCCCCCAAGGAGTAGCGCGCGGGCGCGCGCGGGGCCCGGCTCGCCGCAGCCGGCGTCCCGGCGCCCGGCCCCCGATGCGCGAGGATGGGGGGCATGCCGAACCGTCTCGCGGACGCGACCTCGCCGTACCTGCTGCAGCATGCCGAGAACCCGGTCGACTGGTGGCCCTGGGGGCCGGAGGCGTTCGCGGAGGCGCAGCGCCGCGGGGTGCCGGTGCTGCTCAGCGTCGGGTACGCGGCGTGTCACTGGTGCTAATGACTTAACACAACCAGGCAGTCCTGACCCGCGATGTTTCCGGAGAGCACTGACGCGGATGCGCATGGTGAGCGACTGGGTCAGGACATCAACGCTTGGACCGAAGATCAGCGCACCCCCGCTGCTCTTGGCCGGCACTCTCGTAGTGGACCCCGTGCGGGACCGTGGCCCCATATCCTGAGAGGCGACAGGAAGGAGCCGTTGATGAGCATCGACGCGGTCATGCACACCGAGTTCCCCGCTGGGTACGTGGTCTTCTTCGGTACCGACGGGAAGGTGATCATGACTCCGCAGAGCTTTGAGCACTCCAGCACGATCAAGTCGATGCAGATCGACTCGCTCTCGCTCGGCCGGCACGCGAAGACCGCCTCCGATGTCTACCTGGACTTCCCGGCCGACGAGAACTCCGCCCCGGACTTCGCGATCCTGCGGGAGGACGCGCAGCGGCAGGGCAAGCGCTACGGCTTCGAGGACGTGCTGCTGATCGCCGAGGTGGTGTCGGTCTCCTCAGCGCGCAAGGACTACGACGACTGCACCGCGAAGTACGGACGCTACGGCATCCCGGTCTACGTGGTGGTGGACCCGTACGCCGCAGAGGTCGTCATCCACACCCAGCCCACCGGCTCCGGCTACATCGCGGCGCACACGCACAAGTACGGCTCGGGCAAGCTGACCATCGACCTGGCCGATGGGCGGACCTACACTCTCGACCTTGACGAATTGCCCCGGCCCGCGGCCGACGCCCGCTGAGTGCACCCCCTCGTTTCTTGGTTGCTTGACGCTTCAGCCTCGCCCGATCTCACGATGACCAAGTCTGTCGCGTCAGCCTGGCCACCCGGCCCCTGGGCGATCTGGTTGTGCTGCAGGCAGCTTCGCCTGCCGTCGGGTGTCAGGACGGAGGTATGCCGAACAGTCTGCCCGACGCGACCTCGCCCTATCTGGTCCAGCACGCTGGCAATCCCGTGGGCTGGTGGGAGTGGGAGCTGAGGTGGAGCGGTGTGGCGGCGCTGCTGAGCGTGGGTTATGTCGCCCGTCACTGATGAGAAGCGAACAGATGTACCGCCTCGTCCAGCTCATCTTGCACACCCACGCTTGCCCTGACCGTGTCCGCCCAGCGCTGCTAAGGGCTGTCCCGTAATTGCTCTTTGAGCGGTGACGGGCAGAGCTGGTCGAGTGCCAGCCGGTCCGGCTATGCGGCCTGAAGGAGGTTGTG
>NZ_JBHXTQ010000110.1:0-22323 GCF_042677305.1 Kitasatospora sp. NPDC127121
CGCACGGGCAGAAGAGCAACTTCGGGTTCATGTTCCACGAGGACGGCGAGGAGCCGGACCCGAACCTCACCAGCCAGTTCCGCATCCCCGGGATCCCCGGGCGCGGCCCCTTCCGTCGTCGGCGCGCCGCTCAGCCCTCGGCCGCCAGGGTCAGCGCGACGGTCCTCGGGTCCTCCTCGACCGGCCAGCAGGCGTAGGAGCGGCGCCAGTACATCAGCGGGCTGGGCACCTCCGGCCGGGCGGCACCGTCCACGACGGCACCGATCACGATCGTGTGGTCGCCGGCGTCGAGGGCCGCGGCGACCCGGCACTCGGCGTGCGCGACGGCGTCCAGCGGCACGGTGGGCAGGCCACCGAGCCGGCTGGGCTCCCAGCGGACGCCGCTGAAGCGGTCGCCACTGGCCGAGGCGAACAGCGCGGAGGTGTCCTCACCACCACCGCGCAGCACGTTCACCACGAACTCGCCGCGGTCCAGCACGGCCCGCAGCACCCGGCTCTCCCGATGGATGCAGACCAGCAGCAGCGGCGGCGTCTTGGAGACGCTGCACGCCGCGGAGCAGGTCAACCCGTACGGCTCGCCGTCGGCACCCAGGGTGGTCACCACGGTCACTCCGGTGGGCAGCGCGCCCATGATGGACAGGAAGGTCGGGCCGTCGACGCAGTCGCCGGCGAGGTCCTCGGGCAGGGGTAGGGGCATGGTGGGCATGGGGTCTCCACTCTCGGCAGTCCGGTGCGGTGTCCCCATGCTCGTCGGGCGCGTTCGAGTCGCCGTCGGGTACGCCGCGTACCCCTGGCCCGGGAGCGGGACCAGGGGTACGCGGGTTGCCTCGGACGCGCGGTCACTCCTCGTCGCGCAGCTCCCGCAGCAGGAAGGTGAGCACGAAGCCGACCGCCAGGATCAGGCCGCCGACCAGGAACATCGTCTGGAAGCCGGCGGCGAAGGCGTCGATCGTGCGGGCCGCGAGGCCACCGCTCGTGGCGGGGTCCGAGAGCGCCTGGCGCACCGCCTCGTCACCGTTCAGGTCACCGCCGATCCGGCCGGCCGCGACGCCGAACAGCACCGACATGAAGACCGCGGCGCCCGCCGTGCCGCCGAGCTGACGGAACAGGCCGGAGGCGGCGTTGGCCACGCCCAGCTCGGACTGGGGCGCCGCGCTCTGGATGGCCAGGGTGATGACCGTCTGGGAGAGCCCGATGCCCAGGCCGAGCCACGCCGTGAGCACCACCACCACCCACAGCGGGGTGTCGGCGCCGGCCGTGGAGAGCCCCAGCAGCGAGCCGGCCATCGAACCGAGCCCGACGATGGCGGGCTTCTTGAACCGGTTCGTCTTCTTGATGATCTTCGCGCAGACCATCTGGGAGATGATCGCGCCCGTCATCAGCGGGATGATCACCAGCCCGGCCACGGTGGCGGTGCGGCCCTGCACCAGCTGGAGGTAGAGCGGCAGGGTGGAGACCGTACCGAAGATGCCGACACCGATGGTGAAGTTGACTGCGGTGGCCAGGGTGATCCCGCCCCGCTTGAACAGCCGCAGCGGGACCATCGCCTCCAGGCCCCGGGCCCGCTCCGCCAGGACGAACAGCACCAGGCCGAGCGCGGCGACGGCGTACAGCACCAGCGAACGGCCCGAACCCCAGCCCCAGTCGAGGCCCTCCTCGGCGACGACCAGCAGCGGCACCAGCCAGAGCGCGAGGGTGACGGCGCCCCGGTAGTCGATCGGGTGGTTCACCCGCTGGTGCGGCAGGTTGAGTGCCTTGCGCACGCTCAGCAGCGCAACCAGCCCGAGCGGCACGTTGATCAGGAAGGCCCAGCGCCAGCCGGTCACCCCCAGGATCTCGCCGGCGCCCGCGAACAGCCCGCCGACCAGCGGGCCGAGCACGCTGGCCGCGACCCACGCCATCATCAGGTAGGAGAAGTACCGGCCGCGCTCCCGCACCGGGGCGAGGTCGGCGATGACGGCCGTGGGCAGCGACATCAGCCCGGCGCCGCCGAGTCCCTGGACCACGCGGGCGACGGCGAGCGTCTCCATCGAGTTCGCCAGCGAGCAGGCCGCCGACCCGACGATGAAGACCACGATCGCCGCCAGGTAGAGCGGCTTGCGGCCGTAGATGTCGGAGAGCTTGCCGTAGAACGGCATCGCGATCGTGGAGCTGACCAGGTAGCCGGTGATGACCCAGGCCTGGACGGTCTGCCCGTGCAGCTGGTCGCCGATCGTGCGCAGCGCGGTCGAGACGATGGTCTGGTCGAGTGCGGCGAGCAGGACTGCCAGCAGCAGTCCGGTGAGGGCCGTGATGATCTGGCGGTGGGTGAAGCCGGCCGGGCCGGCGTCGTCCGCGACGGCCTCGTCGGTCTGCGAGGCGAGGTTTGCCATGTCCTGTTTCTCCATGCGGTTTCGGTCGGCCCGCCGTGCGGTGCCGGACGACCGCACAACCCGGGCCCGACACACAAAATCGACAAGCTCTTGTCAATTTGAGGGTAGTGCCCACCTCGAGCAAATGACAAGCTCTTGTCGAAATCGCGCGAGCGTGCTGCGATTAGGCTTCCGTCATGACCGACCTCTCCCCCGTGGCAGATACCTTGAGCGAGATCACCACCGAGTTGTTCGCCGTCAACGGCGCCCTGCTGCGCGCGGGCGACGGGCTGTCCGGCCGGTTCGGGCTGACCTCCGCGCGATGGCAGGTCCTCGGCCTGCTGGCAGACGGTCCGCACAGCGCCGCGCACCTCGCGCGGGAGCGCGGGCTGCGCCGCCAGGCCGTCCAGCAGACCGTGGTCAAACTGGTCGAGGACGGCCTCGCCACCACCAGCCCCAACCCGGCGGACCGGCGCGCACCGCTGGTCTCGCTGACCGCGAAGGGCGCCGACGCACTCGCCCTGCTGGAGCCGGCCGAGCGGCGCTGGCTGGAACACCTGGCCTCGCCACTGGACCCGGACGACCTGAAGGCCACGCTGCGAGTGCTGCGTGGCCTTCGGGCGGCGCTGGCCGACGAACTGCCCCCGTCGGTCGCGGGCGACAGTGGCACCGCGGATCTCACAGGTCCAACGTGACCTCGTACTCCGTGAGCCAGGAGTTGAGCCAGAGCACCAGCTCCAGGCTCCCCCGGTCGTACGGGCGGCTCACCGCGCCCAGCGGCCGGTCGACGACCGCCCGCGCCCGCCCGAGGTCCAGCAGCGGCAGGACCGGGGCGTCCGCGTCGCGCAGCAGCCGGGCGAGTTCGGCGCGCAGCACGGCCTCGTAGCCCGGGTCCTGGGTGGCCGGGTACGGGGTCTTGACCCGCTCGACCACCGACCGCGGCAACAGGTCGGCGACGGCCGCGCGCAGCAGGCTCTTCTCCCGGCCGTCGAAGGACTTCATCGCCCACGGCACGTTGAAGACGTACTCCACCAACCGGTGGTCGCAGAACGGCACCCGAACCTCCAGGCCCACCGCCATGCTCATCCGGTCCTTGCGGTCGAGCAGGGTCTGCACGAACCGGGTCAGGTTGAGATAGGTGATCTCGCGCATCCGACGGTCATCGGCGGACTCCCCCGGCAGCACCGGCACTTCGGCGAGCGCCTCCGAGTACCGCGCGGCCCGGTAGCCGTCGAGGTCGAGCTTGTCCAGCAGTCCCTGCTGGAACAGCGAGCGGCCGCCGAAGTAGCG
Source organism: Kitasatospora sp. NPDC127121 (assembly GCF_042677305.1). Classification (NCBI taxonomy): domain Bacteria; kingdom Bacillati; phylum Actinomycetota; class Actinomycetes; order Kitasatosporales; family Streptomycetaceae; genus Kitasatospora; species Kitasatospora sp. NPDC127121. Next base: position 3,642 of record NZ_JBHXTQ010000110.1, read on the forward strand.
TGCCGAACCCGAGGTGAGCCAGGGGAAGGTGGTGGCGCGCAGGGCCAGCGGGTTGTGGAACCAGCGGTAGCCGCCGAACAGTTCGTCCGCGGCCTCGCCGGACAGCGCCACCGTGCACTCCCGCTTCACCGCCCGGAAGAACAGGTACAGCGAGGGCCACATGTCACCCCAGTACGCGGGCGGCAGGTCGGTGGCCCGCAGCACCGCGGCGCGCACCGCCGGATCCGTCAGATCGCCGCTGTCCAGCAGGACTTCGCGGTGTTCCGCACCCACGTGCCGGGCCAGGTCGCGGACGAACGGCGCGTCCGGCGCCTGGCGCACCGCGTCCGGGGCGAAGCCGTCCGCCGCGCCCCGGAAGTCCACCGAGAACGAGCGCACCGGCCCCGACCGGGCCGCCAGCGCCGTCACCGCCGAGGAGTCGAGGCCTCCGGAGAGCAGGCAGCCCAGCGGCACGTCCGATACCAGCTGGCGCGCGACCGTGTCGGACAGCAGCTCCCGCACCGTCCCGATGGTCGCGGACAGGTCGTCGGTGTGCTCACGGGCCTCCAGCCGCCAGTAGGTGTGCCGGCGCACCCCGGTGCGCCCGACCCGGACGAGTTGGCCGGGCCGGACCTCGCGCATCCCGGAGAAGACGGCCGCCTCGGGCGTCTTGACCATGTCCAGCGCCTCGCACAGCCCCTCCGCGCCGACCCTGCGCGGCACCGCGCGGTCGGCGAGGACGGCCTTCGGCTCCGAGCCGAACAGCACGCCCGTGTCCGTCGGGTAGTAGTACAGCGGTTTGACGCCCATCCGGTCGCGGACCAGCAGCAGTTCCTCGGCCTGCTCGTCCCAGATGCCGAAGGCGTACATGCCGTTGAGCCGGTCCACCAGCGCGGCACCCCACTGGAGGTAGCCGCGGAGCACCACCTCGGTGTCGCACGCCGTCCGGAACCGGTGGCCGAGCGCGATCAACTCGGCACGCAACTCACGGAAGTTGTAGACCTCGCCGGCGAACGTGATCGCCGCGCCGCGGCCCCGGTGCCGGGCGGTCATCGGCTGCTGCCCGTGCGCCGGGTCGATCACCGCCAGCCGGCGGTGGCCGAAGCCGACCCACGGGCCGAACCAGAGCCCCTCGGCGTCCGGCCCTCGGCAGGCCATGGTGTCCGTCATCGCCTGCAGCAGATCACGGCGCTGCTCGGGGGAGGCGTCGAAGTCGACCGCCCCAACGATGCCGCACACGCTCAACCCACCTGGGTCAGGCTCAGGTTGACCGCGGCCAGCAGCTGCCGCGGGGTCCTGGCCTCGACCACGACGTCGTCCGGCAGCGCGATGCTCCGGTCCCGCTCGATCATGTTGACGGTGTTGAACAGCGCCAGCGAGTCGTAGCCCAGGGCCTCGAAGGGCACGTCCAGGACGTCGTCGAGGTCGACGCCCTCGTCGACGCCCGCGGCCTCGCGCAGCGTGGTGATCAGATCGTCAAGGGTGAACTCTGCCATGGCGTTTCCTCAGTTCGGTCGATCGTCGGTCGGTTCTTCGGCGGCCGCTTCCGCGGCTCGCCCGCAGTCGGTCGGAAGTCGGTCAGCGGTCGGTCAGCAACCCGTCAGCACCAGCGCGCTGTTGAACCCGCCGTGCCCACGGGCGAGTACCAGCGCGCTCCCCAGCCGGGACGGCCTCGGCCGGTCCCCCACCAGGTCCAGCTCACCGAAGGCGGGCCGTCCGAGGTGGACGGAGGGCGGGATCACCGAGTCCCGCATGGCCAGCAGCGCCGCGGCCACGTCCAGCGGGGCACCCCCGGCGAGCAGCCGGCCGGTCATCGTCTTGGGCGCCGTCACCGGCACCCCGCGCGGTCCGAACACCGCGCTCAGCACCTCGGCCTCCGCCCGGTCCCGCTCGGCCACCCCGCTGGCGTCGGCGAAGACCACGTCGATGTCGGACGGGCCGGCCCCGGCGTCGGCCAGCGCCGCCTCGATCGCCCGCCGCAGCCCGGGCGGACGCCCGGAACCAGGGCGCGGGTCGAAGGTGGCCGAGTAGCCGGCCACCTCCCCGTAGTGGCGGCGCTGCCCGCGCCCGGCCGCCCGCTCGGAATCCTCCAGGACGAGCAGCGCACCGCCCTCCCCCGGCACCCCGCCCGACGCGTCGGCGTCGAACGGCAGGAAGGCCCGCCGTGGGTCCCGTTCCGGGCTCACCGTGCCGCTGCGGGTGAGGCAGAGCCACGACCACGGGCAGAGCGAGCCGTCCACCCCGCCCGCCAGCATCAACGCGGTGCCCTCCCGGACGTGCCGCCGCGCCTTGGCCAGTGCGTCCAACCCGCCCGCCTGCTCGGCCACCAGCGCCGAGCCGGGGCCCCGCATGCCGTGCCGGATCGAGATCTGCCCGGTGTTGACCGGGTAGAACCAGGCGAAGGACTGGTACGCGCTGACGTATGCCGGGCCCTTGCTCCACAGCGCCGTCAGCTCCCGCTGCCCGAACTCGAACCCGCCGGCGGAGGCGGCCGTGACCACCCCGGCGGCGAAGTCCGGCATCGTCGCCGGGTCCGCCCCCGCGTCGGCCAGGGCCTCCTCCGCCGCCACCAGCGCCAGCCTGGTCATGTGGTCGGTCTGGGGCAGCAGCCTGCTCGGCAGATGGTCCTCCGGCCGGAAGTTCACCTCACCGGCCACGTGCGCCCGGTAGCCGGCCGAGTCGAAGCGGGTCACCGGGCCGAGGCCCGAACGGCCGGCCAGCGTGGCCTCCCAGTACTCCTCCACACCCCAGCCGTTCGGCGCCACCACGCCGATACCGGTCACCACGACCTTCGTCATGCCCCGCTCCATTCCGGCTCGGCCAGCACGATCGCGCTCTGGAAGCCACCGAAACCACTGGCCACGCTGAGCACCGTGGACACCCGCTGCTCCCTGGCCACCAGCGGCACGTAGTCCAGATCGCACTCGGGATCGGGCACGTGCAGATTGGCCGTCGGCGGAACCACCGAGTGCTCGATCGCCAGCGCGCTGGCGGCGAACTCCAGGGCACAGACCGCGCCCAGCGAGTGCCCGATCATCGACTTGATCGAGCTGACCGGCACCCGGTAGGCGTGCTCGCCGAGGCTCCGTTTGAACGCGGCCGTCTCGTGCCGGTCGTTCTGCTTGGTGGCCGAGCCGTGCGCGTTGACGTACGCGATGTCCTCGGGATTCATCCGGCTCCGGTCGAGCGCGACCCGAATCGCCTCCGCCATCTCGTTCCCGTCCAGCCGCAGCCCCGTCATGCTGTAGGAGTTGCAGCGCCCGGCGTACCCCGTGACCTCGGCGTAGACGTGCGCGCCGCGTCGGCGCGCGTGCTCGCGCTCCTCCAGGACGAACATCGCCGCGCCCTCGCCGAGGGCGAAGCCGTTGCGGGTCAGGTCGAACGGCCGCGAGGCGCTCTCCGGCTCGTCGTTGCGCGGCGAGGTCGCCTTGATCGCGTCGAAGCAGGCCACCGTGATCGGAGAGATCGCCGCGTCCGACGCACCGGCCAGCATCACGTCCGCCTCACCGTCACGGATCAGGTCGCAGGCGTGGGCGATCACGTCGATACCGGAGGTGCACCCGGTCGAGACCACGCCCACCGGCCCCTCGGCCTCCACCAGCCAGGCCAGTTCGGTCGCCATCGAGGACGGCACGAAGTAGTCGTACAGATAGGGCACACCGTGGGCGTCGTCGACCAGCTGCCGCCGGCCCTCGTCGCTGACCACGGCGAACTCGCGGTCGAGGCTGATCGTCATCCCGCACGCCGTCCCGGCCATCACCCCGGTGCGGAGTGGATCGTTCGACCCCGACACCCCGGAGTCGGCCAGTGCCTCGCGCGCCGCCACCATGGCGAACTGCGCGGTGCGGTCCCATTGCCGGATCTGACGTTGGGTCAGACCACTGGCCACCGGATCGAAATCACACTCGGCGGCCACCCGGGACCTGAACGGCGACGGGTCGAACGTCGAGATCGTCCGGGTCGCCGTCCGGCCCGCGGTCAGCAACTCCCAGAACGCCTTGGTGCCGACCTCGCCGGGGGCCACCACCCCCATCCCGGTCACCACCACGCGGCGCCGCCCGTCCTCACCTGACACCGCTGCTCCCCCGCTCCGCATCCGACATACCCGATCGCCTCCTGTCCGTGAGAAGAAATCCGCCGGCACCGATCGTCGGCTCCCGCCCTCGCGGCGGATTCGAGCCGCCGTCCACCTGCCGCGCGGCCCGCCGCGCGAACCGGCGTTGAGGAGTGCTGCCTAGCCTCTGGTCGCATGGACATCGACACCGACATCTGCGTGGTCGGCGGCGGCCCCGCCGGGCTGACGCTCGCCCTGCTCCTGGTCCGCTCCGGCGTGCGGGTCACCCTGCTGGAACGCAGCCGCTCGCTGGACCGGACGTACCGCGGCGAGATCCTCCAGCCCGGCGGCCAGGCACTGCTGGACGAGCTGGGCGTCCTCCGCCCGGCGCGGGCGCACGGCGCCGTCGAGCACCAACGCTTCCTGCTGGAGGAGCGCGGCCGGATCCTCATCAACGGTGACTACCGACGGCTGCCCGGACCGTACAACTGCCTGCTGAGCCTGCCACAACGCCACCTGCTGGCCGAGCTGCTGGCCGCCTGCGCACGGCACGACGGCTTCCGCTACCTGGCGGGCACCAGGGCGAGCGGGCTGGTGGAGGAGGGCGGCGTCGTCCGCGGGGCGGTCGCCGCCGGGCCCGGCGGCGCGGGCGAGCAGGTGATCCGGGCGCGGTGCGTGGTCGCGGCGGACGGCCGCTTCTCGAAGATCCGCACCCTCGCCGGCATCGGCTACCGGCGCCAGGAGCTGTTCAGCCAGGACGTCCTCTGGTTCCGGCTGAGCGGAGCGCCGCAGCGGAGCACCGGGCACACGCGGGACGTCCGGGTCTTCCGGGCCGGCGGCAATCCGGTCCTGAGCTACTCCTCGGTGCCCGACTCGCTCCAGCTCGGCTGGACGCTCCCACACGGCGGCTTCCGTCGGCTGGCCGACCGGGGAGCCGACCACATCATCGAGCAACTGTGCCACGCCGCACCGGAGTACGCCGAGCGCATCCGTGAGGAGATCACCGGCTTCGGGGACCTGTCCCTGCTCGACGTCTTCTCCGGCAGCGCCGAGGAGTGGGTGCGCGACGGGCTGGTGCTGATCGGCGACAGCGCCCACACCCACAGCCCGATCGGCGCGCAGGGCATCAACCTCGCCATTCGGGACGCCGTCGCGGCTCACCCCGTCCTGGTCGAGGCGGTGCGCAGCGCCGACGCCGGCGCGGCCCGGCTCGACCGGTACACAGCGCTGCGCAGGCCCGAGGTGGACCGGATCACCCGGATCCAGCGGATCCAGAGCCGGATGATGCTCTCCACCGGGCGCCTCTCCTCGGCGATCCGCCCGCGGACGGCGGCTCTGGTGTCCAGGACCCCGCTCTACGGCGCGATGCTGCGCCGGATCGCCTTCGGCACCTCGCCCGTCCGGCTGCGGACCGATCTGCTCGGCTCCACCGGGCGGTGACCGGCGCCCTCCCCCCCCTCCCGGTACGTCACCCCATTTCCCGTACCGGCCTGGCAGCCGCCCTCACCGGGGCACCGAGCGAAGAGGTAGAGCGTGATGACTCCACTGATCGATCCGCATCAACTGTCGGCCGCCGGGCCGACCGAGGCGGCGACGGCGGGCGGTGTGCTCGTCGCCCTGGCCGTCATCCTCGGCACCGCGTTCGTCTGCGGGAGACTGGCCGTCCGGCTGCGCCAGCCCGCCGTCATGGGTGAGATCGTCGGCGGGGTCGCCCTCGGGCCCAGCCTGATCGGTCTGCTCCCGGGACGGTTGGACGCCGTCCTGTTCCCCCCCGAGGTCCAGCCCCATCTGCGGGTGCTCTCCCAACTCGGCCTGGTCTTCTTCATGTTCATCGTGGGGTACCGGTTCGACACCGCCCATCTACGGGGCGCCGGGCGCCGGGTGACGGCGGTGTCGCTCAGCTCCGTCGCACTGCCCTTCGCGCTCGGCCTGGGCCTCGCGGTGCTGCTCCAACCCTGGTTCGACGCCTCCCAGTTGAGAACCACCGGCTGGCTGGGCCCGGCCCTGTTCCTGGGGACGGCGATGTCCATCACGGCCTTCCCCGTCCTCGCCCGGATCATCGCCGAACGCGGGATGCACCAGGATCCACTCGGCACCCTATCGCTCGCCTGCGCCGCCCTGCAGGACTTCCTCGCGTGGTGTGCGCTGGCCGTGGTAGTGGCCGTGGTGAACGCCCAGAGCCCTTGGGCGCTCGGACGGTTGGCGCTGAACACGGTCGTCGTCGTGCTCGTCCTCGGTTGCGTCGTCCGCCCCGCCCTCGGCTGGCTGCTGGCGCCGGAGCGGCGCCGCGCCGTCGGCGGACCGTGGATCCACGCCGTCCTCGTCACCGGGACACTGCTCTCCGCCTGGGTCACCGGCGAGATCGGCCTGGACGCCGTCTTCGGCGCCTTCATGTTCGGCGCGGCGGTGCCCCGCGACCGGATCGACGCCCTCGCGCCCGAGGTCCCGGAGCGCATCGAGCAGGCCGGCCTCCTGCTGCTGCCGGCCTTCTTCACGGTCACGGGGCTGGCCGTCGACCTGACCGGCATCGGGTGGCACGGCCTGGTCATCGTGGCCGCGGTGCTGGTAACGGCCTGCGTCGGCAAGTTCGCCGGTGCCGCCGCCGCTGCCCGGCTCACCGGCTCGACCAGGCGGGAGGCGGCCGCCCTCGGCATCCTGCTCAACGCCCGAGGCCTCACCGAGCTCGTCATCCTGAACGTGGGCCACCGGCTCGGCGTCATCGACACCCGGATGTTCAGCGCGATGGTGGTCATGGCCCTCGTCACGACCCTGATGACCGGGCCGCTGCTGCGACGCGTCGCCCCGCGGGGCACGCCATCACCATCGCTCCGCGCCCGCTCGGCCGCCCCCGAGGCGGTGTCCAGCAACTCCTGACCGTCCGGCCCCGAAGGGGTCAGAAGTCGCGCGGCACCGGTCCACCGGAGATGTCGCGCAGCTGCCTGCGCAGCTCCCTCTCGACGTCGCTGAGCGGCAGGTCGGGGCGGAGCCGCTCCGGGTGGCCCGGCCCGGGACCAGCGGGAGGCGGCGGCGCGACCGGCGGGGCGTACCCCGACAGCTGCCCGAGGGCGATCAGGCCTCGCAGCAGCGAGCGCAGGCAGGAACCGAGCAGTGAGCAGCGCATCCGCCGAGGATGGCGGGCCGCCTCGGAGCGCCCGTACAGCAGCGTTCGAGCGGGTCGGCCACCTCCAGCCGACCGCCACCGCGCTTCAGCCGCGGGAGGCGACGGGGCCGGCTGCGGCACGCCGCCCGGCCACCGCGGCCCTGCCGTGCCATCACGACGCAGCCGACGGCGCCGCCTTCGCACCCGGCACCGCAACGGACGTGATCAGCTCTCCCGTACGTCCGCGGATGTCGATGCGGACCGGCAGCGTGCGGCGCCGCACGCTGGTCCCGCCGGGCCCGGCCGAGTGCGCCCGGCCCAGCACCTCTGTCACCGCCATGACGAGCGCCGTCGTCACGGCGTCCTCGGTGATCGGCCCGATGTCGTCCCCGAGCCAGTGCAGGACGAGCGCCCACTCGCCGTTTCGGGTCCCCGTGCGGGGCTGGGTGGGCTCCGCGTTCAGACCGAACTCAGCGAGGGCCTCGATCAGCGACTCCACGTCCTGGCCGTCGAGGTGCTGGAAGTTCTCTTCGATGAGCAGCTGTGTCATGAGCGTTCCCCCATGTGGTGGTCGGTCGGACGCGGACTCGGACGGCGCCTGCCGGACGTCGCCCTACGACGATGCCGCGCCAGGGGCAGTCCGGCCCGACGGCCGGGCTACCCTGACGATCGATCAGTGCTTCTGATGGCATGGACGGTCGTTCCGGCCCACCCGGTTGCCGCCGCCGGACATCTTGACGCGTTCCGTACGCACGGACGGCCACACGTCGCCACCGCGGGCCGCCGGACGACGGCACGACGGCACGACGAGGCGGCCCCGGTGCACGGATTCCCCGGCACCGGGGCCGCCTCGTGCGCTGAGCGGGGCTCACGCGCTGAGCGGGGCCGCGTCATGCGCTGAGCGGCGGCGATCCGGGCAGCGTCGCGCCCGCCGTATGCCCCGTCACGCGCCCCGTCATGTGCCGTAGGCATGGGCGCCATGGCGTCTACGCCGAATCGTCGACTGCGTCATCGGCGCCCAACTCGCCTTCCCCGCCCCATACTCTGGCTCCCGCCGATGCGGACGCATCGTGTGTCACAGGGGAGGATTTCGTGAAGTCGCTCATGGCAAGGGCCCGTTGGCTGGGCACCGCGGCATCGGTCGGCCTGCTGCTGACCACCGGAACCGGGGTCGCCACCGCACAGCCCGCCACCACCACGGCCCCCCAGGTCGTCCCGGTGGGGTACGCGTACCCGACGACCGCCGTCACCCCGGACGGCACGAAGGCCTACGTCGGGGTGACCGACGACCCCCGCGGCACGCCCGCGGTCAAGGTCGTCGACACCCGGACCGGCGGGATCACCGCCCGACTCACCCTTTCCACCGACGCGAACTCCTTCGTCGGCGCGCTGGCGATGAGCCCCGACGGCACGCGGCTGTACGCGACCGTGGGGGCGCAGCACCTGGTCACCATCGACACCGACAGCGACACGGTGGCCGCCGACGTCCTGCTCCCGGTCCAGCCGCACCCCGACGGGTACGTGGACGGCTCACCGAGCTCCCTCGTGGTCAGCCCGGACGGCGCCGGCGTCTACCTGGCCCAGAACGGGCCACGGCAGCGCTGGGGCTTCCAGCCCGCCCGGGTCCTCGCGTACTCGACCGCCACCGGTACCTTCACCGCCTCCGTCGGCGTCACCGACTTCAGCGTCGGTTCGATCGTCCTGCGCCCCAACGGCCAGGACCTGTACGTCACCACCGGAGCCGGCCTGGTCCACCTGGCCGCCACGCCCACCTCGCTCACCACCGTCCGCACCCTCACCACCGGACACGGCGCCTCCGGCGGCGCGGTGCTCAGCCCCGACGGCAGCACGCTGTACGGCCTCGGCGGCTACGAGAGCGACTACCTCGTCGACACCGAGACCGATACCGTCACCGAGAACTTCCACTTCGCACCGGGCAACACCGACCTCCGCTACCCGGTCGTCAGCCCGGACGGGAGCCGCCTGTACTTCATCTCCAAGTCGACCGTCTTCGTCGCCCCGGGCGGACCCACCCCTCCCGGCTACCACTACGACAGCGTGATCCTCTCCTACGACACCGAGGCCCACGTGCTCGTCCCCGCCGAGACGGTGAACCCGCAGAAGGTGGAACTCGCCACCGGCCTGGCACTCGCCCCGGACGGCCACACCTTCTACCTCGGCGGCAACACCTACCCCGGCGGCGTTCCGGGCACCGTCGCCAGCCTGGAGATCATCAACAACTGACGAGCAGTCAAGTTCTAGGCAGGCTACCGACCTTCGACGATCCGCCGGATCTCGCGCGCCAGGGTGTCGGGGTCGCTGGTCGGCACCATGTGGTCGGCGTCGGCCGCCAGCACGTGGCGGCCGGCATCGGCCCGGCCGACGCGGTAAGCATGGGAGGCGTTCACGGCCTCCCGGACCTTCGGGCCCATGCCGGTCGAGGTCCGCACGGCCGAGACCACCGTGAGCGGGATGCCGCCCAGGGCCGGCGGGTTCTCCTTCATGGCGGTCAAGTCCGCCACCACTGAGCCGAGTTCGGATCCCCGGGTGCGGATGGTGGAGACGGTGAAGCCCTCCTCGCGCATCTCGGCCGCGGCGTCCGCCGGCAGGGCGTCGAGCATCGGGCGGAAGGCCCGGGCCAGCAGGCCGGTGCGGGCCAGCAGCATGCTGACCGCCTGCCCGATCCGCTCCTGGCGGCGCACCGAGGGCGCGAACACCAGGTCGCAGGACTCGTCCGTCGGGTCGGCCAGCACCAGGCCCGCGATCCGCTCGGGGCGGGCCGCAGCGGCGATCCGGACGATCGGCCCGCCCCAGCTGTGCCCGACCAGGACGAACGGCCCGGGGCCGAGGCCGCCGAGGTGGTCGAGGTGGTCGAGCAGGTCGTTGAGGTCCTCGGCGAGGCGGCGCAGCGGGCGCGGCGCCGGGTCCGGCGCGCTGCGGCCGAGCCCGCTGCGGTCGTACGCCACCGTCGCCGCGACCCCGTCCAGCCGGAGCTGCACCGGCGCCCAGTACGAGCGGCTGGAGGCGAGCCCGCCTTCCAGCACGACCGTCGGCACGCCCTCGCCGCCGGGCCCCGGCCGCCGCAGGTAGAACAGCTCCCGGCCGTCCCGTGTCCGCGCCCGCCCCGGCTCACCCTGACTGTGCATCCCCGGCACCGCCCTCACCCTCGACCAGCCATCAAGTTTGGTTAGCCTAACCTCACTTCCCCGGTGATCGCGACCACCCTCGGCCGACCTGCGAGGCGGCGGGCGGCGGCGGGGTCGGTCAGTGGTCGGCCGCCGTGCCACCGGCCGGACCAGGGCGACAGCCTGTGACCTGGGGTCACAGGATGACCGCCTGTCTGGCTGGCCGCGAGGGCCGTCCGCAGGATGGCCGCATCGGACTCCTGCCCTCCCGTCGCGGCCGCTTCCGCCTGCCGTCCGAAGGCCCGGCCGCTCCCTCGCACGACAAGGTGGTGATCGCTGTGAGCAGCATCTCCGACCCGCCCCGGCCCGAACAGGCCGAGGACGTCCCGCCCCTGGCGCCGGCCCAGGCCTTCGAACGGTGGCGCTACGCGGGAGTGTTCCTCCTGCTGTTCCTGTTCGGCACGGAGACCTTCCTGGTGTCGCCACTGCTGCCGACCATCGCGGACTCGGTGCACACCACCGAGGCGGCCGCCGCCTCCAGCGTCACCGCCTACGTGCTGGTGTACGCCGTCGCGGCGCCCTTCCTCGGGCTGCTGAGCGACCGGTTCGGCCGCCGCCGCACCCTGGTGGCGGGCACCCTGCTGTTCGTCGTGTCCAACGCGGCGGCCGCCCTCTCCACCGGGCTGACGCTGCTGGTCGTCTCCCGCGCGGTGGCCGGGCTGGCGGCGGCCGCGGCCGGGCCGGCGATCTGGGCGCACATCGCCGAGACCGCACCGGAGGCGGTACGCGGGCGGGCCCTCGGCCTGGGCATGGCGCTGTTCTCCTGCGGCCAGGTGATCGGCGTGCCGCTCGGCGGCTTCCTCGCCGGACTGGCCGGTTGGCGGTCGGCGTTCTGGGCGCTGACCATCGGCACCGCGGCGGCCGTGCCGCTGCTGCTGAGCCAGGTCCAGCACCGTTCGGCGCAGGCGGCCGCGCCGCAGGTGGGGGCGGTCCGGGCGATCCTGGCGGGCTGGGCCGACCCGACGCTGCGGCGCGCCCTGCTGGTCAACACGGTGTTCAACACGGCCAACCTGGGCGCCTACACCTTCCTCGGCGCGGTGCTGGTGCAGCGTTTCGACCTGTCGGTGCAGGCCCTGGGCCTGGTGGGCGTGCTGGTCGGTGCGGGCAGCCTGGTCGGCTCGCTGCTGGGCGGCCGGCTCGGGGACCGGGCCAGGACCGCCGGGCGCTCCGACCTGCCGATGCTGCCGCTGTGGGGCGTGCTGCTGGCGGCGGGCGTCGCGCTGGCGGCCAAGGGGCCCGGCCTGGTCCTGGCCCTGGCCGGCGTGGTGGTGTGGTTCCTGGCCTCCGGAGGCTTCGTGACGGACCAGCAGACGCTGGCCGGCACCATCGCCCCGGAGCTGCGGGCGACCTCCAGCGCGTGGCTGACCTCGACCATGTACGCGGGCACCGGCCTCGGCGCCTGGGCGATCGGCACCTTCGGCAACGTCGCGGACGGCACCCTGCTGATCGGCACCGGGCTCGCGCTGGTGGCCGCCCTGGGCGCGCTGGCGGTCAGCCTCGGCCTGCGCCGGTCCACCGCGTCGGGCACCTGAGGCCCCGCCGGAACGGCCGGGATGCCCGGCAGGGCCGGCGGCTCAGCCGACCCGGCGCTCCCCCTCCACGCCGCCGACCGCGCGCAACGGATGATCGACGAGTTCGGTCATCCGCGCCCGGTCGGCGGCGCCGTGCGGGGTGAACAGCAGCACCGTCGCGGTCGGGTCGTCCACCGGGTGGAAGGACGACAGCGTCAGCCGGACCGGTCCGAGCCCGGCCGGCTCGACGGTGACGGTGCGGACGGTCAGCTCCGCCACCGAGTGGCAGCCCCACCAGTGCCGGAACTCGGGCGCGTCCTCGTCCAGGTGCCGGTAGACCTCGCCGGTGCGGGGGTCGGCCAGGGCGGGGCCGGCCTGCGCCCGGAACTGCTGGAAGACGTTCATCGCGAGCGGTTCCCAGTCGCGGAACACGGCCCGCACCCGGTGGTCGGCGGCCATCACCCACATCAGGTTGCGCCGGTCCGCGGGGACGAACTCGGGCGAGCCCCAGAGCGCGACCCAGGCGGCGTTCCAGCCGAGCAGGTCGAAGTGCCGGTCGAGCAGGACGGCCGGGCTGGTGGGCCAGGAGTCCAGGACCGGCCGGATGGCCTCGGCGAGCCGGTCGGCACCGTCCTCCGAGGCGGCGGCCGCCGTCGGCTCGTGGTAGCCGGCCAGGCGCATGGCGTGCCGCAGCCCGGCCGCGTCCAGCCGCAGCACCCGGGCGATCGCCTCCAGCACCTGCCGGGAGGCGGTGACCCGCCCCTGCTCGACCCAGGTGTACCAGGCCAGGCCGACGCCGGAGAGGGAGGCGACCTCCTCGCGGCGCAGACCGGGGGTGCGGCGCCGGGTGGTGGCGGTGAGGCCGACGTCGGAGGGCTTGAGGAGCTCGCGATGGGCGCGCAGGAAGGCGCCGAGTTCCCTGCCTGCGGGGGGAGTTGACACGGTTGGCTCCTCGGCCCTGGTCGGTGCCGTCGAATGCGGGGGTGTGGGCTGCCACCAGCGTAGACGCAGCCCGCCGCTCACCCCAGGGGTGAGCGGCGGGCTACACATGTTGTTAACGAGACGTCAGCTGCCACAGCCGGACGGGCATGTGGCTGACGTGGCCGCGCTCCTGCTGCCGGCGCCAGGCGCTCTCGCCGACGGCACGGAAGAAGGCGGGCCGCTGCTGCGCCGGCACCGCGCGGCTGTAGTAGTCCCCGAAGGTGGCGGCGTGGAAGTGCTCGTACTGGGCGGCGCCGTCGACGGTGACCACGGCGTCGCGCTCCAGGTGGCCGGCCACCGCGAGGTGCGGGCCCACCACCGCCGCGAGTTCGTCGACGGTCCTGGTCCGGGTCGCGATCGGCAGCACCCCGGCGCGTTCCAGGAGGCCGGGCACCTCGTCGTACGGGGTGCCGAGGGTGACCAGGGCGTCGCGGACCAGCTCGTCCTCACCGCCGAGGCCGCGCTCGTCCCGGGCCGGGTGGTAGGTGGTGAGCAGGAAGCGGCCGCCGGGGGCGAGGTGGGCGGCGGCCCAGGCGAAGATCCGCTCCTCGTCCGGGTACAGCCAGTGCAGCACCGAGGTCTGGGTGATCAGGTCGGCCCGGAACGGCAGCGGCTCGGGCACGGTGAGGTCGGCCCGGTGCAGGGCGACCCGCTCGCCGTAGGGCTGGAGCCGGGCGGCGGCCTCGGCGATGCGGTGCTCGGAGCGTTCCAGGCCGACGGCGCGCCGCAGGGAGGGGAAGCGCTCCAGGGCCTCCTGGAGCAGCTGGCCGATCCCGCTGCCGAGGTCGATCAGGGATTCGGGGGCTCCGGTGACCTGGTCGAGCACCCAGTCACGGTCCTGGACCTGGCGCAGCCGGCTGGCGTCGGCGTACCCCGCGAGGGTGCGGGCCTGGATCTCGACGGCGGACGTGCTCACGGCTGGTTCTCCTCCACGGTGGACGGCTGTGCGGTGGACGGCTGGTTGGTAGCTGGCTGCTCCGCGGCGGACGGCTCCACGACGGCGGGCTGCTCCGCGACGCCCTGGTCGACCAGCTTCAGCAGCCGCTCGCGGGCGGCGCTCTGGTCGTAGCGCTTGAAGAGGTTGATCCGGTTGCGGGCCAGGTCGCCCCGGTGCACGTACTCGTAGAGGTCCTGGCGCTGGCCGAAGCCGTCGCCGGTCAGCTCCCAGGCGATCCGGAAGAGCCGGGCCTTGCGTTCGGCGTCGATGTCCCGGCCGCGCATGTAGCGGTCCAGGTGCGGGCGCAGCCGGGGGTTGGCGAGGTCGCCGGCGGTGGGCTGGATGAGCAGTCCGGAGGCGCCGATCTTGCGGACGATCTCGACCGCGCTGCCGGCCACCTCGGCCGACCAGACCCGGGAGGCCGCTGTGTCGCCGGGGGCGAACAGTCCGCCGTCGGTGAGGCCGCCGCGCGCCTCGGCGGCGTCGAGGAAGTACTCGGTCAGTTCGGCGTACCCGGCGAGGCGGCCCAGGTCCTCCTGGATGTTGCGGAAGCCGTCCACGCCGATCGACTCGGCGACCAGGGTTGCGCTGGCCAGCAGGGTCCGCAGCCGCTCGCGGTAGCGGATGTGGCCGACGTAGGCGCTCCAGGCGTTGATCCGGCCGAGGCCGGTGCGTGCCAGGTTCGCGTCGCGCAGCAGGAAGACGCGGTCCCAGGGCACCAGGACGTCGTCGAAGAAGAGCATCGCGTCCTGCTCGTCGAACCGCGCGCCGAGCGGGTGTGCGTGCCCCCAGGAGGCGCTGCCGAGCGGTTCGCGGGCGAGGGTGATCAGGCCGGGGGTGTTGAGCGGCAGGGCGAACCAGGTCACGAACTGCTCGCCGCGGCCCTCGGTGAACGACGCCGAGAGGTAGACCAGCACCTCGTGGGCGATCGGGGCGAGCGTGGTGAGCTGCTTGGCGCCGCGTACCACGATGCCCCGGTCGTTCTCCTCCACGACGCGCAGGGCGAGGTCCGGGTCGTCCAGCGGGTTGGCGGAGCGATCGATCTGCGGGTCGCCGAGGGCGTGCGAGAGGACCAGGTCGTTGCTCGCGCAATGCCGGTACCACGCCTCGGCGTTGGCGCCGAAGCGCGGGTCGGCGCCGGCCAGCCGGTGCCGGAAGTCGTAGACGCCGACGGCGATCGAGGCCATGAAGGCGGGTGAGCGGCCCTGCTGTCCGAGTGCCTCGGCGTGCCACAGCTCGGCGCTGCGGCGCTGGAGCCGCAGGTCCTCCAGGGTGCGCGGGGGCTGGTAGGCGCGGGCCAGCCGCAGGCCGCTGTCCGGGTCCTCCCAGGTGAGCAGGTCGCGGTGGGCCGGGTCGTGCTGGAGGTCGATCAGGCGGGCCAGTTCGTCCACGGCCGGGCGGAACGCGGGGTGCTCGGCGGGGTTCGCGATGCGCTTGCCGTCGAGGTAGAGCTCGCGGCCGTCGTCCAGTTCGGCCCGGTACCGGTCGCCGGTCAGCAGGCCGCGGGCGGTGGCGGGTGCGCCGCGGCCGGTGATGGTGCCCAGCAGTGTCATGCGCCAACTCCGTTTGATGTCAAGGGTTCAAGGGTTCAAGGGTTTCGGGTCGATCACGCGGTACCGGCCGTCGTGGTAGAGCAGCGGGTCGCCGTCGCCGCGGTCCGCGGCGGCGACCCGGCCGACCAGGATGGTGTGGTCGCCGCCGGGCAGGGTGCCGTGCAGCCGGCAGTCGAACCAGGCCAGGGCGTCGTCGACGAGCGGGGCACCGGTGACGGCCGTGCGCATCGGCACCACGGTGAAGCCGCCGAGCGCGCGCCCGGCCCCGGGGGTGGCGAAGCGCCGGGCCACCGCCGACTGGCCGTCCGTCAGGACCGAGAGGCCGAACCGTCCGGCGGCGCGGGCCGCGGCCACGAGCGGGCTGTGGCGGCTGACCGCGACGGTGACCAGCAGCGGGTCGAGGGAGAGGGTGCTGAAGGAGGAGACCGTCTTGGCGAAGACCTCCTCGTCCGCGCGGGTGGTGACCACCGCGACCCCGGTGGTCCAGCCGCGGGAGGCGGCCCGGAAGGCCTCCTCGGTGGCCTTCGCCGTGGTCACGGCCGCCGCGGGGCCGCTCATCGCAGCCCCACCCGGTAGGCGCGCAGCCACTCGTCGACCTGGACCAGGTGGTCGAGGCCGCCGACCGGGTTCGGCGCGGTGCGCGGGCTGGGCAGCGGGCGGCCCTCGGCGAGCAGCCGGCGGACCAGCTCGCGGTCCACCAGCTCGAAGACCGGCGCGTTCGGGTCGGCCAGCAGCTCGTGCGCCCGGGCGGTCAGCACCTCGGTGTAGCGGACGGCCGGGGTGGAGGGGTAGCCGCTCTTGGGCCGGTCGGCGACCTGCGGCGGGAGGAGGTCCCGGACGGCGTCCCGGAACAGGCCCTTGGCCCGCCCGTCCGGCGCCTTGAGCGCCCACGGGACGTTCCACAGGTACTCCACCAGGCGGTGGTCGCAGAACGGCACCCGCACCTCCAGGCCGACCGACATCGACACCCGGTCCACCCGGTCCAGCAGCGGGGGGAGCCAGCGGGTGAGCGCGAGGTGGAAGACCTCGCGGATCCGCGCGTCGGCGGCCGACTCGCCGGGCAGGCGCGACACCTCGCCGAGCGAGCGGTGGTAGGCGGCGGCGGTGTACTCCTCGGGGCGCACCTCGGCGCGGACGTCCGGACGCAGCAGGTCCGCGGGCGTGGCCTTGCCGTGCAGCCACGGGAAGGTCGGCGCGGCGACGGCCTGCGCGTCGTGGAAGTACGGGTAGCCGCCGAAGATCTCGTCCGCGGCCTCGCCGGAGAGTGCGACCGTGGAACGCCGCCGCACCTCGCGGAAGAGCAGGTGCAGCGAGGCGTCCATCTCGCCCCAGCCGGGCCGGTCCCGGGCGCGCAGGACGGCGTCGCGGGCGTCCAGCAGGTCGTCGTCGGGCACCAGGACGGTGGTGTGCAGGGTGCCGATGTGCTCGGCGGCGGCCTGCACGTACGGGGCGTCGAGGGTGGTCCGCCAGGCGTCCGGGGTGCGGTCGGTGCTGCCGGGGAAGTCGACCGAGAAGCTGGCGATCTTCCCGTGGCCGGCCCGCTCGCGGGCGGCCGCGGCCAGCGCGGTGACGGCGCTGGAGTCGACGCCGCCGGAGAGCAGGGTGCACAGCGGAACGTCGCTGATCAGCTGCCGCTCGACGGCGTCGGCGAGCAGGTCCCGGACGGTGCCGCGGGTGGTCGCGGCGTCGTCCCGGTGCTCGGCCGACTCCAGCCGCCAGTAGCGGAGTTCGCGGGTGGCGCCGCGGCCGACGACCACCAGGTGGCCGGGCCGGACTTCGTGCAGCCCGCGGAACAGGCCGTGGCCGGCGCTCGGCGCGGCGGGCAGCGCGAACAGCTCGGCGATGCCCTCGGTGTCCAGTTCGGCGCGGAACAGCGGGTTCGCGAGCACCGCCTTGGGCTCGGAGCCGAACAGCACCCCGGTGGCGTGGGCGTGCCAGTACAGCGGCTTGATGCCGAGGTGGTCGCGGACCAGCAGCAGTTCCTCGCGCGCGGCGTCCCACAGGGCGTAGGCGAAGATGCCGTTGAACCTGGTCGGCGCGTCCTTGCCCCACTGGAGGTGGGCCCGCAGGACCACCTCGGTGTCGGAGCGGGTCCGGAAGACGTGCCCGAGGGCCTCCAGCTGCGCGCGCAGCTCGCGGTGGTTGTAGAGCTCCCCGTTGTAGCAGAGGACGGCGCCGGCGTCGGGCCCCGGGCGGTCGGCGAGCGGCTGGGCCCCGCCGTCCAGGTCGATCACGGACAGCCGGCGGTGGCCGAACGCGGCGTGCCGGGAGAGCCAGACGCCGTCCGCGTCCGGGCCGCGGCAGGCCAGGGTGGCGGTCATCTCCCGGACCGTCCGCGCCTGGTGGCGCAGGTCGGTGTCCCAGTCGATCCAGCCGGTGACACCGCACATCTCAGGACTCCCCCGGTTCATCGTTGGCGGCGGGCCCGGCTGCGGCGCTCGACTCCCAGCGGCAGCCGTGGCCGGTCGGGCCGTTGGTCAGGCGGTGCGCGGGCCGGTAGCCCTTGGCGCGGATGTTGGCGGACAGCGCCTCGGTGCAGTAGGTGCAGGGCGAGGCGAGGGTCAGCTGGACGCCCGAGCGGCGGGCCTTCTCGCGGTAGTCCCAGATCGCACAGTGCGTGATGGTGAGCGCCGCGTGCTCGGCGCCGGGCGGCTCCTCGTCGTCGAACTCGTACTCCGAGCCGTACAGTTCGGCCTGCCGGGCGATCCGGTGGATCGGGTCGGCGGCGCCCCGGCCGTGGTCGGGTTCGACCTCGCGGTGCACCTCGGCATTGGACCGCGCCCAGTCCCCCAGCCCCTCCTCGCCGTAGCGGCGCACGAGGAAACGTTCCATCAGCGCCTGGTCGCGGAAGAACACCCGCTGCCACTCCGGGGCCGGGGCGTCCGGCGCGGGGAGGTCGGCGAAGAGCTCGGACTGCAGCACGAACCAGTCGGTCAGGTGCAGCCCGTTCCCGCGCGACACTAGGTACCGCGTCAGGCCCGCCTCGGCCTCGTGCAGCCGCTGGCGCCAGAGCGCCGACCGCTCGGCGTCCGACATCGCGCGGTACGGGGACCTCGGCTGCTCCGCGCCGGGGCTCCGGTGGCTCGCGGCGGCCAGCACCGCCGTGCGCGGGCCGGCGTCGGCACCCGCCGCACCGGTGGAACCGGTCGGACCGCCGGTCCTGTCGGACACACCCCCCATCGGGCCATCTCCCTTCGGCTGGACGATCCTTCGGACCGTCGTGTGGTGGTCGTTTCCCGCCACGCTACGGAGCTGGCCGGGCGCCCCGGTAGCCCCGAACGGCGCCGCTCAGGGCGCCGATCGTCGCCTCGCGCATGCTCCGAAGGTCACCTGCGGGAGGCGGCCGGAACACGACGGAGGGCGGGCCCCGCGTGCTGCGGGG
>NZ_JBHXTQ010000111.1:0-21188 GCF_042677305.1 Kitasatospora sp. NPDC127121
CCCGCCCCCCCCCCCCCCCCCCGGGTTAACCGGCCCCCCCCCCCCCCCCCCTGTTCTCCCCCCCCCCCCGTCTTCCCCCCCACCCCCGGGGGGGGGGGGGGCCCCGGCGCCCCGCCACCCGGCCGGGTCAGCGCCAGCGCCAGGCGTGGTCGACCGGGCCGATCCCGGCGCCGAGCGCGAAGCCACCGGCGATCGCGCCGGTGATGTACGCCTTGGCCGAGCCGACCGCCTCCGGCAGCGACTCGCCCTTGGCCAGCCCGGCCGCGATCGCGCTGGCCAGGGTGCACCCGGTGCCGTGGGTGTGCCGGTTGTCGTAGCGCGGCGCCCGGTACCAGTGCACCTCGCCGGGCCCGCCGTAGAGCAGGTCCGCGGCCTCGCCCTCCAGGTGGCCGCCCTTGACCAGCGCCCAGCGCGGCCCGAGGTCGAGCAACGCCTTGGCGGCGTCCAGCATCTGCCCCTCGCCCTCGACGGTCCGGCCGGTGAGCTGGGTCACTTCGTGCAGGTTGGGGGTGGCCAGGGTGGCGACCGGCAGCAGCCGCTCGCGGACGGTGGCGACGGCCTCGGCGGCCAGCAGGGCGTCCCCGTGCTTGGAGACGCCGACCGGGTCGACGACCACCGGGGCGTCCACCCCGGCCAGCAGTTCGGAGACGGTCTCGACCAGTTCGATCGAGGCGAGCATGCCGGTCTTCACGGCCTGCACCCCAATGTCGTCGACCACACTGCGGAACTGCGCCCGGACGGCCTCGGCGGGCAGCTCCCAGTAGCCCTGGACGCCGAGCGAGTTCTGCGCGGTGACGGCGGTGATCACGCTCATGCCGTGGACGCCGAGGGCGAGCATCGCCTTGAGGTCGGCCTGGATGCCGGCGCCACCGCCGGAGTCGGAGCCGGCGACGGTGAGCACACGGGGAGGGGCAGTCGAAACCATGAGGTCAACCTACCTGCGCGCGTTCGGAGCGCGGCACCCTACCTGCGCGCGTTCAGAGCACGGCAACCTACCTGCGCGCATTCAGAGCACGGCCTCGGACTCCACCCAGCGGTCCTCCGGCACCGTCTTCAGCCGGGTCACCGCGTCGGCGATCGGCACCAGCTCGATCCCGGTCCGGCGCAGCGCGGTGAAGTGGCCGAACGCGCCCTGGTGGACGGCCTCGACGGCGTGCCAGCCGAAGCGGGTGGCGAGCACGCGGTCCCGGGCGGTCGGGGTGCCGCCGCGCTGGGTGTGCCCGAGGATGACCGGGCGGGCCTCCTTGCCGAGCAGGTTCTCCAGTTCGTGGGCGAGCCGGTTGCCGATCCCGCCGAAGGTCCGGTGGCCGTACTGGTCGACCTCGCCGTGGTCGAAGCGCATGGTGCCGGGCATCGGGGCGGCGCCCTCCGCGACGGCGATGATGGCGAACTTCTTGCCGCGGTCGAAGCGGTCGTCGACCATCCGGGCCACCGCCTCGATGTCGAAGGGCTTCTCCGGGATGAGGATGCCGTGCGCGCCGCCGGCCATGCCCGCGGTGAGGGTGATCCAGCCGGTGTGACGACCCATCAACTCGACGACCATGACGCGCTGGTGGGATTCCGCGGTGGTCTTGAGCCGGTCGATCGCCTCGGTCGCGACGTGCACCGCGGTGTCGAAGCCGAAGGTGGCGTCGGTGGCGTTGATGTCGTTGTCGATGGTCTTGGGCACCCCGACGACCGGCAGTCCGGCGTCGCTGAACAGCCTGGCGGCGGTCAGCGTGCCCTCGCCTCCGATCGCGATGAGCGCGTCGATGCCGATGTCCCGGGCCAGCGTCTTCGCGTTCTCCACCGCCCAGGAGATCCGCTCGCGCTGCACCCGGGCGGAGCCCAGGACGGTGCCGCCGAGGGTGAGCAGGCCGGTGACGTCGTCGTGCGAGACCGGCCGGGTGCGGCCTTCGATCAGGCCGAGGAAGCCGTCCAGGATGCCGACGATCTCGTCGCCGTGCACGTCCGTGCCCCGGTGCACGACGGAGCGGATCACCGCGTTGAGGCCGGGGCAGTCGCCGCCGCTGGTCAGTACACCGATACGCATGACTGGGTGCGCTCCCGCTCGCAGTGGTTCAGACCACCCACACCAGACGGCGGGCGGGCTCGGTTGTCGCCAGCCTACGCAAAACGGACCCGCGAAGCCCGTGCGCCGCGAGTGCGGGGGTCACGCGCCGCCCGCCGCGCGCCGGTGTCCGGGGGTCACCCGCCGTGTGCCGTACGACAATCGGCGCGGCCGCCCGTCACTCGGCGAAGTGGTCCCAGCCGCCGACCCGGTCCCAGGGCGCGCCGTCCACCGTCACCCGGCCGCTGCGGCTGCCCCGGGGGCGGCCGGTCACCTCGCCCACCACCCGCCAGCGGGCCGGGAGTTGGACCCCGCGCGGGAAGGTCGCCACGATCGCGTGGTCCTCGCCGCCGGACAGCACCCAGACCAACGGGTCCACCCCGACCGCCTGTCCGATGTCGGCCATCTGCGCCGGGACGTCGAAGTCGGCGGCCTTCAGGTCGATGTCCACCGCGCTGGCCCGGGCCACGTGGCCGAGGTCGGCGACCAGTCCGTCGCTCACGTCGATCATCGAGGTCGCGCCCAACTCGGCGCCGGCCGGGCCCGCGTGGTACGGCGGCTCGGGCCGGCGGTGCGCCTCGACGAAGGCGCGGGGGGAGCGGAAGCCGCGTTGCAGCACGGTGAGTCCGGCGGCCGACCAGCCGAGCCAGCCGGTCACCGCGACCACGTCGCCGACCTGCGCACCGGCGCGCGTCACCGGCGCGCGCCCCTGGAGGTCGCCGAGCGCCGTGATGGCCAGCGTGACGGTGTCGCCGCGCACCACGTCGCCGCCGACCACCGTCGCCCCGGCCACCTGGCACTCGTCGCGCAGCCCGTCCATCAGCTCGGTGGCCCAGGTGGTGGGCAGGTCGGCGGGGGCGACCAGGCCGAGCAGTATCGCGGTGGGCACCGCTCCCATGGCGGCCACGTCGGCGAGGTTCTGGGCGGCGGCCTTGCGGCCCACGTCGTAGGCGGTGGACCAGTCCCGGCGGAAGTGCCGGTTCTCGATCAGGACGTCCGTGGTGGCCACCACCCGGCCGTCCGGGGCCTTCACCACCGCGGCGTCGTCACCGGGGCCGAGGTCGACCGCGTCGGTGAGCGGCACCCGGGCGGTCAGCTCCCTGATGAGACCGAACTCGCCGAGCTCGCCCACGGTCCCCTGCATCTGCCGTCCTCTCGCATGTCCATACTGAACTCGTCCCCGTCGCGCCCCCGCGCGCAGCGTACGCCCTTCCGGGGTGTCGGGGTCTCCCCTCCCCGGCCCACCGCGCGGTAGCGTGGTGATCAGACTGCCGGTGAGCCCGTTCCCACCCCGACGACCGTCCGGGCGCTCACGGCGGCGATCCCCGTAACCGGCCGCCGGAGGTCCCCGTGGTACAGGCATACATCCTGATCCAGACCGAGGTCGGCAAGGCCACCGCCGTGGCCCAGTCGATCTCCGAGATTCCCGGCGTCCTCCAGGCCGAGGACGTCACCGGCCCGTACGACGTCATCGTCCGGGCCGAGGCCGACACCGTGGACGACCTGGGCCGCCTGGTGGTGGCCAAGGTCCAGCAGGTGGAGGGCATCACCCGCACCCTCACCTGTCCGGTGGTGCACCTGTAAGGCCCGGCTACCATCGGCGGGTGGCCAGAGAACTCCGAATCCCCCGGGCGCTGACGGCACTGCCGGCGCCCATCCGCTGGCTGGCCCTGCCGCTCGCCCTGACCTGCACGGTCGTCGTGCTGCTCGGCAGTTGGGGCTCCGCCGACGAATCGGTGGCGGCCCCCCGGCCGGGCGGCAAGGCGGCCGAGTACTGCCGCGCGCTGGCCGCGGCCCTGCCGCAGGAGCTGCTCGGCCACGCCCGCAAGGACCCGTCGCCCGCCTCTCCGTACGTGGCCGCGTGGGCCAGCTCGCCCCGCACGGTGCTGCGTTGCGGGATCGACCGTCCGGAGGAACTGGACGGCGAGCACGCCAAGGACTGGTCGCCGACCGTGGACGACGTCACCTGGTGGTCGCAGAAGCTCACCGACGGCGGCTACCGCTTCGTGACGACCATGCGCGCCGCCTACGTCGAGGTGACCGTCCCGGCCGGGGCCGCGGCCAACCCCTTCGACCCGGCCGCCGCCCTCACCGGCGCGGTGAAGGCCACCATCCCGGGCTGAGCCCGCGAGGGCGCCGAGAGGGCGGGCCGGGAGCTTCCCGGTCCGCCCTCCGTCGTCCGCGTGCGGCTACCGCAGGCCGGTCGAGCGGCGCAGCGCCGCCTGGAGCAGCCGGTCGATCAGCTCCGGGTAGGACAGCCCGGTGGCCTCCCACATCTTCGGGTAGGCCGAGATCGGGGTGAAGCCGGGCATGGTGTTGATCTCGTTGACCATCCAGGTGCCGTCCTCCAGCAGGAAGAAGTCCACCCGGGCCAGGCCCTCGCAGCCGAGCGCGTCGAACGCGGCCACCGCCTGGCGGCGGATCTCGGCGGTCTGCCCGTCGTCGAGCTTCGCCGGGATCTGCACCTCGGACGAGTCGATGTACTTGGCCTCGAAGTCGTAGAAGTCGAAGCCGTCGCCGACCAGCACCTCGGCCGGGAGGCTGGCCTTCGGGCCGTCCTCGGTCTCCAGCACGCCGCACTCGATCTCGCGGCCGCTCACGCCGGCCTCGATGATCAGCTTGGGGTCGTGCCGGCGGGCCTCCTCGATCGCGGCGTCGAGGTCGGCGAGGTCCTTGACCTTGGTGATGCCCATGCTGGAACCGGCCCGGCAGGGCTTCACGAACAGCGGCAGGCCGAGTTCGGCGGCCCGCTCGCGCACCGCGGCGCGGCCGGCCTCGCTCTCCCAGTCGCGCGGCCGCACGATGGTGTACCGGCCGACGCCCAGGCCGTGCGAGGCCAGGATCCGCTTGGTGAACTCCTTGTCCATGCCGACCGCGCTGGAGAGCACGCCGTTGCCGACGTAGGGCACGCCGGACAGCTCCAGCAGGCCTTGCAGGGTGCCGTCCTCGCCCCAGGGGCCGTGCAGCAGCGGGAACACCACGTCGACTTCGCCGAGGGCCTTGGGGGTGCTTCCCGGCTCGCTCAGGACGACCTCCCGGTCGCCCGGGGCGATCGGCAGCGCGACCTGCCCGTCCACGGACTCGGCGACGCCCGTGACGTCCGGCATCCGGCCGTCGGTGATGGCCATCCGGGCGGGCTCGTCGCTGACCAGCGCCCAGCGGCCCTCGGGGGTGATCCCGATCGGGAGCACCTCGTACTTCTCGCGGTCGATCGCCTTGAGCACGCTGCCGGCGGTGACCACCGAGACGCCGTGCTCGGAGCTGCGTCCGCCGAAGACCAGCGCGACGCGCGGCTTCGCAGCGGACGGGTTCGGGGAGGACTGTTCGATGCTCATATCGGGTTTGAGACTACCGTGCGAAGGGTTTCCGGGGCGTCAGCCGCCCCCGGCCACCGCCCCGGACCACCGCCGCGCCGTCAGCGCCGCTCAGCGCCGCTCGGCCTTCGCCGAACGGGACATCAGGGCCTGCAGCGCCTCCTGGGTGGGCCGCCCGTTGTGCACGACGTCCACCACCGCCTCGACGATCGGCATGTCGACGCCGTTGCGCCGGGCCAGGTCGAGCACCGACTCGCAGGACTTGACGCCCTCCGCGGTCTGCCGGGTCGCCGCGATGGTCTCCGCGAGCGACATGCCCCGGCCCAGGTTCATGCCGAAGGTGTTGTTGCGCGACAGCGGCGAGGAGCAGGTGGCGACCAGGTCGCCCATCCCGGCGAGCCCGGCGAAGGTGTGCGGGTCGGCGCCGAGCACCTCGCCGAGCCGGGTGGTCTCGGCCAGCCCGCGGGTGATCAGCGTCGCCTTGGTGTTGTCGCCGAGCCCCATGCCGGCCGCCATGCCGACCGCCAGGCCGATCACGTTCTTGACCGCGCCGCCGAGCTCGCAGCCCAGCACGTCGGTGTTGGTGTACGGGCGGAAGTACGGCGTGTGGCAGGCCGCCTGGAGCCGCTTGGCGACCGCCTCGTCCGCACAGGCGACGACGCTGGCGGCGGGCTGCCGGTTGGCGATCTCCCGGGCCAGGTTGGGCCCGCTGACCACTGCGACGCGCTCCGGGCCGACCTTGGTGACCTCGTCGATCACCTCGCTCATCCGCTTGGCGGTGCCGAGTTCGATGCCCTTCATCAGGCTCACCAGCACGGTCTGCGGCTCGATCAGCGGCGTCCAGGCGGCCAGGTTGTCGCGCAGCGTCTGCGAGGGCACCACCAGGACGGCGAAGTCGGCGCCGGCCAGCGCCTCGGCGGCGTCGGTGGTGGCCCGGACGGAGCCCGGCAGCGGCACGCCCGGCAGGTAGTCCGGGTTCTCGTGCGTGGTGTTGATGGCGTCGACGAGTTCCTGGCGGCGGGCCCACAGGACGACGTCACTGCCCGCGTCGGCCAGCACCATCGCGAAGGCGGTGCCCCACGAGCCCGTCCCCATCACTGCGCAGCGGGTCACCGGCCGCCCTCCTCGTCGTCGTTTCCGCCCTTGGCGCGCCGGCGTTCGGCGGCGGCCGCGGCGGCGCGGTTCCGGGCGGCCTTGCGCATGTCGTAGCGCTCGGCCGGCGGCTCCTCGCCGCGGACGTCGGCCAGCACGGCGGTGATCGCCGTCATGATGTCCTCGGTGGCGTCGCCCAGCACCTGGGCGGTGAGCTCCTGGCCCCGGTACTTGCTCAGGTCCACCGCAGGTCCCGCCGCCACGGTGACCCGGTGGCGCGGGAAGAGGTTGAACTTGCCCTTCCCGAAGCCCGGCCGGCCGTACGGCGGGATGATCTCGTGCGCTCCCCAGTGCGCGACCGGGATGACCGGCGCGCCGGTCATCAGCGCGACCCGGGCGACGCCGCTCTTGCCGGTCATCGGCCACAGGTCCGGGTCCCGGGTGAGCGTGCCCTCCGGGTAGAACTGCACGCACTGGCCGCCGTTGACGGCGTCGATAGCGGCCCGGAAAGCCTGCGCGGCATCGGTGGACTCGCGGAACACCGGAATCTGGCCGGTCTTGCGCAGCATGAATCCGATGAAGGGAATCGAGAACAGCGAGGACTTGCCGAGAATGCGCGGCGGACGGCCGCTGTTGTACTGCCAGTGCGCGTAGATCACCGGGTCGATGATCGAATTGTGGTTCACCGCGGCGATGAAGCCGCCTTCCTTCGGAAGGTGCTCCCAGCCCCGCCAGTCGGGCTTCACCAGCGCGGTCGTCACCGGCTTCACCAGCACGGCCGCGAAGCGGTACCAGATGCCGTAGTCGGCGTTGCCGAACTTGGCGTACGAGCGGCGGGCCACCCCAGGTCCTCCTCATCCGAAGCGGCACGTGGGGTGCCGCGGTCATAACCTCCCGGTGCCGCGCACCGGTACGGGACCGGTGCCCGGATCACGGGTGCGGAACAGTCTCGCCCGGCTGCTCACCGGCTGTCGAGCGACCGCACCAACCCGCCCGGCAGGCGTGATCAAACGCACGTCCGCACAGATCGGACGGCCTGGCGAGGGCTCCGGGACCGGCGTCACAATGACGCCGATGACCCAGGACACCGTACGCCCCAACGGGCCCGTCGCGCCCCCCGCACCCACCACCGACTGGTCGCTGGTGCTGCCGCTCAAGCCGCTCGCCCTCGCGAAGAGCCGACTGGCCCCGTACGCCGGGCCGCACCGGGCGGACCTCGCGCTGTCCTTCGCGCTCGACACCGCCACCGCCGCACTGGCCACCCCGGGCGTCGCCCGGGTCCTGGTGGTCACCCGGGACGCGGCGGCCGGCGCCCGGCTGGCGGCGCTGGGCGCGGTGGTGGTCGCCGACGAACCCGGCGAGGGCCTCAACGAGGCGCTGGTGCACGGCGCGGCGGCCGCCCTGGCACTCGCCCCGCGCTCGCCGCTGGCCGCCCTCTCGGCGGACCTGCCGGCCCTGCGCCCGGTCGAACTGGCCCGGGTGCTGGGCGCGGTGCCACCGGACGGCCGGGCCTTCCTGCCGGACTCCCCCGGCCTCGGCACCACGCTGCTCGCCTGCACCCCCGGCCGCCCGCTCTCCCCCGCCTTCGGGGACGGCTCACGGGCCCGGCACGCGGCCGGCGGAGCACTCGAACTGCGCCTGGCGGACGTGGAGTCGGTGCGCCGGGACGTCGACACCGGCGCGGACCTCGGCGAGGCCGCGGTGCTCGGCCTCGGCCCGTACACCAGCAGTCTGTTCGCCCGGCTGGCACGGGCCTGACCGGCGTCCCGCGGGACGCCGCCCGGCCGGTCGGGGCCGCTCGCTATGCTGCTGCCATGCAGGCCACCGCGTTCACCTTCGACCCCGCCACCCGGGCCGGCTCCGTGCTGCTCGACGACGGGACCCCGGTGCCGTTCGACGCGGCCGCCTTCGACGCCGGCGGTCTGCGGCTGCTGCGGCCGGGCCAGCGGGTGCGGATCCGCACCGAGGGCGCCGGCGAGGCCCGCCGGGTGGTCTTCGTGACGCTGCAGACCTTCCCCGACCCCGCCGCGGGCTGACCGCCCTCCGCTGGCCGTCCCCCCGCTGCTCCTCCCCCGCCGTCCGGCACGTCCGCCTTCGCGTTCCGTGCCTGGTCACCGTCGGTCGGAGAATCCTGACTAAGCGCCCGGAAATCGAAAGAGCCGCGGCGACCCGGTCTCCGTAATTCACGGAGGGGGGGTGCCGCGGCTCTCTGCCGAAGGCCGTCCGAGGACCGCTGCGCGGGACTACTTGGCAGAGGTCTTGCGCGCGGTGGTCTTGCGGGTGGCGGTCTTCTTCGCCGGAGCCGTCTTCTTGGCCGTCGCGGTCGCCTTCTTGGCGGTCGCGGTGGTCTTCTTGGCGGCGGCGGTGGTGGTCGCCTTCTTGGCGGCGGCGGCCGTCTTCTTGGTCGCGGTCGCGGTGGTCTTCTTCGCGGCGGCGGTGGTGGTCGCCTTCTTGGCGGCGGCGGCCGTCTTCTTGGTCGCGGTCGCGGTGGTCTTCTTGGCCGCGGCCGTGGTGGTCGCCTTCTTGGCGGCGGCCTTCTTGGCCGGAGCAGCGGCGGCGGCGGCCGTGGCGGCACGCTTGGTCGCGGCGCGCTTGGCGGCCGGGGTGGCGGCGACGCCGCTCTTGCCCGGGGTGAGGGAGCCCTTGGGGGCCTTCTTCACCGAGGGGCCTTCCTTCGGCAGCTTCTTGCTGCCGCTGACCAGGTCCTTGAAGCCCTGGCCGGGACGGAAGCGGGGCACCGAGGTCTTCTTGACCTTGACCTTCTCGCCGGTCTGCGGGTTGCGGGCGAAGCGCGCGGAGCGCTCCACCTTCTCGAAGGTGCCGAAACCAGTGACCGAAACCCGGTCACCGGCCACAACGGCACGGACCATGGTGTCGAGCACTGCGTCGACGGCCTCTGCGGCAGCCTTGCGACCGCCCAGCTGCTCGGCCACCGCTTCGACAAGCTGAGCCTTGTTCACGTCTTCCCCTTCGGAAACGGGCGCCGGATGATTCCATCCGTTCTTTTCGCACGTTAGGTATGTATCTGCGGACTTTCAATTACCAAACGCGCGAATCACCCTAGTGTCGCAATGGATTTGCGCGTCGGCGACCTCAGGCGACGGGCGGGCGCCCCTCGTCGAGGTCATGTACAAAGCGACTCAACCGCCTTGCCGCCTCCGGAAGATCGCGCTTGGCGGTCTCGGTGACGATGAGGAGTTGACGGGAGAGAGCGGTCTTTGCATCGGCAGACACGTTCAGCGCATGCACGCGGGCGTGAGCTTGCTTCAACCGCTCGGCCACAAGCGCGTAGAGCGCTGCGACTTCCTGGTCGTCCGGCCCCTCAGCTGGTGCGGAGGCGACGTCCGGCCGATCGTCAATTCGGCGTTCGGATCCCCGGCCCACGGACTCCGGAGCCGCGGGTTCGCCGCCCGCGTACGGAGGTTCATGGTGCCGGTGCATGTACTGATTGTGCCATCTACCCGCAGTTGTACTTGCGCGGGGCCCTCTCCGGCAAAGCCAAATGGGCAATCCGGGGTGGGCCGCGGCGCTAACTCGTGCTCCGGAACGGCGGATGGCCCGCCCCCCCGAAGGGGAGGCGGGCCATCCGGTGGATCGCCAGAATGCTTGTTCTGAGGGGATCTCAGGCAACCGGCAGAGTACGGGGCTTGAAGGCCGGACGGGTCGCTTCGAAGGTCGCGATGTCGGCCTCGTTCCGCAGGGTGATGCTGATGTCGTCCAGCCCGTTGAGCAGCCGCCACCGGACGTTGTCGTCCAGTTCGAAAGACGCGGTGACGCCCTCGGCCCGGACTTCGCGGGCTTCCAGATCAACGGTGATCTCGGCCGAAGGGTTACTCTCGGTGAGCGCCCAGAGCCGTTCCACGGTCTCTTGCGGCAGGACGACCGTCAGCAGTCCGTTCTTCAGGGAATTCCCACGGAAGATGTCCGCGAAGCGCGACGAGATGACCGCGTGGAAGCCGTAGTTCTGCAGCGCCCAGACGGCGTGCTCGCGGGAGGAGCCGGTGCCGAACTCCGGGCCGGCCACCAGGACCGTGGCGCCCTGTCGCTCGGGCCGGTTGAGGATGAACGACTCGTCCTTGCGCCAGGCCTCGAAAAGGCCGCCCTCGAAACCGGAACGGGTGACCTTCTTGAGCCAGTGGGCCGGGATGATCTGGTCGGTGTCCACGTTCGAGCGCCGCAGCGGAACGGCCCGGCCGGTGTGGGTGGTGAACTTCTCCATGGTTCTCAGGCCTCCACAGCCACGTTGGTGTCCGCCAGGTCGGAGGGCAGATCGGACGGTGCGGCCAGACGGCCCAGGACGGCGGTCGCGGCGGCGACCTGCGGGGACACCAGGTGGGTCCGGCCGCCCTTGCCCTGCCGGCCCTCGAAGTTGCGGTTCGAGGTGGAGGCGCAACGCTCGCCGGGGGCGAGCTGGTCGGGGTTCATGCCCAGGCACATCGAGCAGCCCGCGTGGCGCCACTCGGCGCCGGCCGCGGTGAACACCTTGTCCAGGCCCTCCTCCACGGCTTGCAGGGCGACCCGGACGGAGCCCGGGACGACCAGCATCCGTACGCCGTCGGCGATCCGGCGGCCCTCCACGACGGCGGCGGCGGCGCGCAGGTCCTCGATCCGGCCGTTGGTGCAGGAGCCGACGAAGACGGCGTCGACGGTGACCTCGCGCAGCGGGGTGCCGGCCTCCAGCCCCATGTAGGCGAGGGCGTTCTCGGCGGCCGCGCGCTCCTGCGGGTCGGTGAAGGAGGCCGGGTCCGGCACGTCGGAGCCCAGCGGGGCGCCCTGGCCGGGGTTGGTGCCCCAGGTGACGAACGGGGTCAGCGCGGCCGCGTCGATGAAGATCTCGTGGTCGAAGACCGCGTCCTCGTCGGTGCCCAGGGTCGACCAGTACGCGACGGCGGCGTCCCAGTCCTCGCCCTGCGGGGCGTGCGGACGGCCCTTGAGGTAGTCGAAGGTGGTCTCGTCCGGGGCGATCATGCCCGCCCGGGCGCCGGCCTCGATGGACATGTTGCAGATGGTCATCCGGGCCTCCATGGACAGGCCCCGGATCGCCGAACCGCGGTACTCCAGGACGTATCCCTGGCCGCCGCCGGTGCCGATCTTGGTGATCACGGCCAGGATCAGGTCCTTGGCGGTGACGCCCTCGGGCAGTTCGCCCTCGACCGTGACGGCCATGGTCCGGAAGGGCGCCAGCGGCAGCGTCTGGGTGGCCAGCACGTGCTCGACCTGGCTGGTGCCGATGCCGAACGCCAGTGCGCCGAAGGCGCCGTGGGTCGAGGTGTGGGAGTCGCCGCAGACCACGGTCATGCCGGGCTGGGTCAGGCCCAGCTGCGGGCCGACCACGTGCACGACGCCCTGCTCGATGTCGCCGAGCGAGTGGATCCGGACGCCGAACTCGGCGGCGTTGCGGCGCAGCGTCTCCAACTGCACCTTGGACACCGGGTCGGCGATCGGCTTGTCGATGTCGACGGTGGGGGTGTTGTGGTCCTCGGTGGCGATCGTCAGATCGGTGCGGCGGACCGTCCGGCCGGCCAGCCGCAGCCCGTCGAAGGCCTGCGGGCTGGTCACCTCGTGGAGCAGGTGGAGGTCGATGAAGAGCAGGTCGGGCTCTCCCTCCGCGCGCCGCACGACGTGGTCGTCCCAGACCTTCTCTGCGAGTGTCCGTCCCATCGGATTCCCTCCAGCCGGCCGCGTTGCCGGCCTTCTCGTGTCGTCGAGGTCGGAGCTCCCGCCGCCCTGTGGCGGGCGCGTTCTCGCGACCTGCACGCCGGATCGCTGTCCACGATGCGGACACTCTGGTGAGGTCGCATCCTGGATGTCTCCCGGGCTGCTGCATCCAGAGTGGCGCTTTTCCCGGAAGATTGAACTTGCGTCTCGCGGAATGAGACTGCAGTCTTAGGGCATGGACAACTCTAGCGGCGTCGGCGTTCTCGACAAGGCCGCTCTGGTGCTGAGCGCACTGGAGTCGGGCCCCGCCACGTTGGCGGGGCTGGTCGCCGCCACCGGTCTGGCGCGCCCCACGGCCCACCGGCTCGCCGTCGCACTCGAACACCACCGTCTGGTCACCAGGGACATGCAGGGGCGATTCATCCTCGGCCCCCGTCTCTCCGAACTCTCCGCCGCGGCGGGCGAGGACCGGCTGCTCGCCACCGCGGGCCCGGTCCTGACCCACCTGCGCGACGTCACCGGCGAGAGCGCACAGCTCTACCGCCGCCAGGGCGAGATGCGGATCTGCGTAGCCGCCGCCGAGCGGCTCTCCGGCCTGCGGGACACCGTCCCGGTCGGCAGCACCCTGCCGATGAAGGCCGGCTCGGCCGCCCAGGTCCTGCTGGCCTGGGAGGAGCCCGAGCGGCTCCACCGCGGCCTCCAGGGCGCCCGTTTCACCGCCACCGCGCTCAGCGGCGTCCGCCGGCGCGGCTGGGCCCAGTCGATCGGCGAGCGTGAGCCGGGCGTCGCGTCCGTCTCCGCTCCCGTGCGCGGCCCCTCCAACCGCGTGGTGGCCTCCGTCTCCGTCTCCGGCCCGATCGAGCGGCTGACCCGTCACCCGGGCCGCCTGCACGCCCAGGCCATCATCGAGGCCGCGAACCGGCTCACCGAGGCGCTCCGCCGCGGCTGACCGCCGCCATCCGGAAAGGGCCCCGCGCAGCACCACCGCGCGGGGCCCTTCGGAATGCTCCGGGAAATACAAAAAAAGACCCCGGAAACCGGGGCCTTGAATTTCTGGCTGGGGTACCAGGACTCGAACCTAGACTAAATGAACCAGAATCACTCGTGCTGCCAATTACACCATACCCCAACGCAAAGCAAGGGCCGATGGGATAACCCACCGGCTTCATGCTCTGAAGTACCCCCGACCGGATTCGAACCGGCGCTACTGCCGTGAGAGGGCAGCGTGCTAGGCCGCTACACAACGGGGGCTTCCTGGTGATCCCTTGCGGGATCAGTACCCCCGACCGGATTCGAACCGGCGCTACTGCCGTGAGAGGGCAGCGTGCTAGGCCGCTACACAACGGGGGCTTGTTCTTCACTTGTACTGCTGGACTTGCGTACTGCGCTGGGGTACCAGGACTCGAACCTAGACTAAATGAACCAGAATCACTCGTGCTGCCAATTACAC
This sequence comes from Kitasatospora sp. NPDC127121, assembly GCF_042677305.1. NCBI lineage: Bacteria > Bacillati > Actinomycetota > Actinomycetes > Kitasatosporales > Streptomycetaceae > Kitasatospora > Kitasatospora sp. NPDC127121. The sequence goes on from NZ_JBHXTQ010000111.1 coordinate 13,565, forward strand.
CATACCCCACCAGAGTTGAACCCCTGTCGGGGCCTTCTCAGGCGTTGCGCCTCTCGTTCGGGGCCGGGTGGAGGGTTTCGCTCCCTCGTCCGTTCCCTCCCGGGCGGCGCAGAAAGAACATTACCCGACGCCGGCCCCGGCTCCAAAATCGATAACCCCAGGCAGCGGCCGGGCGACCTGGCGGTGACGTCCCGGCGGTGACGTCCGGGCAGGCAGCGGGCCCGGCACGAGGCCGGGCCCGCAGCCTGCTCAGCGGCCCGCTCAGGCGGCCGGCAGGGCCTCCAGGGCGGAGTTCAGCCGGCGCAGCGTCTCGGGGCGCCCGAGCAGCTCCATCGACTCGAACAGCGGCGGCGAGACCCGGCGGCCGGTGACGGCGACCCGCAGCGGCGTGAACGCGAACTTGGGCTTGATGCCCAGCCCGTCCACCAGCGCCTCGCGCAGCGCGGCCTGGATCGGCTCCGGGCTGAAGTCCGCGAGCGCCTCCAGCGCCTTGACGCTGGCCTCCAGCACCGGGCGGGCGTCGGCGGTCAGCGCCTTGGCGGCGTCGTCCGGGTCGACGGTGAAGTCGGCCGGGTCGACGAACAGGAAGCCGGCCATGTTCACGATCTCGCTCAGCACGACCATCCGCTCCTGGGTGAGCGGCGCGATCTTCGCGAGCAGGTCCAGTTGCTCGGCGGTCGGCTCGGCCGGCAGCAGCCCGGGGGCCTGGAGGTACGGCACCAGGCGGCGGACGAAGTCCTCCGGGGCCAGCTTGCGGACGTGCTCGGCGTTGATCGCCTCGCACTTCTTCAGGTCGAAGCGGGCCGGGTTGGCGTTCACCTTGGCGATGTCGAAGGCGGCGACCATCTCGTCGATGCCGAACAGGTCGCGGTCGTCGGCCAGCGACCAGCCCAGCAGGGACAGGTAGTTGAGCAGGCCCTCGGGGATGAAGCCGCGCTCGCGGTACAGGTTGAGCGAGGCCTGCGGGTCGCGCTTGGAGAGCTTCTTGTTGCCCTCGCCCATCACGTACGGCAGGTGGCCGAAGCGCGGGGTGGTGCCGTCGCCGACGCCGATCTCGGCGAGCGCGGCGTACAGCGCGATCTGCCGCGGGGTGGAGGAGAGCAGGTCCTCGCCGCGCAGCACGTGGGTGATGCCCATCAGGGCGTCGTCCACCGGGTTGACCAGGGTGTACAGCGGGGCGCCGTTGGCCCGGACGATGCCGTAGTCCGGCACGTTCTCCGGCTCGAAGGTGAGCGTGCCGCGCACCAGGTCGTCGAAGCTGAGGGTGCGGTCGGGCATCCGGAAGCGCAGGATCGGCTCGCGCTTCTCCAGCTTGTAGACGGCGACCTGCTCGTCCGTCAGCTCGCGGCAGTGGCCGTCGTAGCCGGAGGGCTTGCCGGCCGCGCGGGCGGCCTCGCGGCGGGCGTCCAGCTCCTCGGTGCTGCAGTAGCAGTGGTAGGCGTGGCCGGCCTCGTGCAGGCGGCGGGCGACGTCGGCGTAGATGTCCATCCGCTGGGACTGGCGGTACGGCTCGTGCGGGCCGCCGACCTCCGGGCCCTCGTCCCAGTCGAAGCCGAGCCAGCGCATCGCGTCGAGCAGCTGGTCGTACGACTCCTCGGAGTCGCGGGCCGAGTCGGTGTCCTCGATCCGGAAGACCAGCGTGCCGCCGTTGTGGCGGGCGTAGGCCCAGTTGAAGAGGGCCGTGCGGACCAGGCCCACGTGCGGGTTCCCGGTCGGGGACGGACAGAAACGAACCCGGACGGCCGGGTTGCCCGCGGCGGAGCCGCTGAGCTTTTCACTAGCCACGCTTGATCACCTTGTTGGTGAGAGTGCCGATGCCTTCGATGGAGACGGCGACCTCGTCGCCGACGTTGAGCGGGCCCACCCCTGCGGGCGTGCCGGTGAGGATGACGTCGCCGGGCAGCAGCGTCATGGCCTCGGAGATGTGGACGATCAGCTCGGCGACCGAGCGGACCATCTGGGAGGTGCGGCCGGCCTGCCGGAGCTCGCCGTTGACCGTGCAGGTGACGGCGAGGTCGGCCGGGTCCAGGTCGGTCTCGATCCACGGGCCCAGCGGGCAGGAGGTGTCGAAGCCCTTGGCCCGGGCCCACTGGCCCTCGCGCTTCTGCACGTCCCGGGCGGTGACGTCGTTGGCGCAGGTGTAGCCGAGGATCACCTCGGGCACCCGGTCCAGCGGCACCTCGCGGCACATCCGGCCGATCACCACGGCGAGTTCGGCCTCGTGCTGGACGTCCGAGGAGAACGGCGGGTACGCGATGTTCTCGGTCGGGCCGATCACCGAGGTGGACGGCTTGAAGAAGGTGAGCGGCACGTCCGGGACGTCGTTGCCCAGTTCGGCGGCGTGCGCCGCGAAGTTGCGGCCGACCGCCACGATCTTGTTGGGGAGCATCGGGCTGAGCAGCCGGACGTCCTGGAAGCGATAACTCTCGCCGGTCGGCTGGGGCTGGCCGAACGGGTGGCCGGCCAGCGCGTGGACGACCAGCGAGTCGGGCTGGGAAGGGTCGCCCTCCACCACGCCGAAGGAGACGCTGCCGGCGGCAGGGCTCCCTTCCCGGACGGAAAACCTGGCAATGCGCACGGCTGGGATACCCCTCGCTTCGTCGACCGCCCGGGGCGCGCCCGGGCGCTGGTGGGCGCCTCGCCCACAGTGGGCGCGGCCCCGTCAATCGTCGTCCAGGCTATCGCGTGGGGCCCCGGCTGACCGCTTTGCCCCTGTTCAGCGCGGTCGGGCCGCGAGCCCCGGCGACCGCCCGGGAACGCCGCAGGGCGCCGCGGCCGCCCTCGGTGGCGCGGCCGCGACGCCCTGTCGGAGCGGGGGTCGGGTCAGTCCTGCACGACGACGGGCGCCGGGGCGACCATCAGCTGGGTGCGGCGCGGGTTGGCGGTGCTGGCCGGCAGTTCGGTGCCGTAGGTGACGGCGTCCTCGGGCTTGCGGGCACCCGGGATCGTGCTGAAGTCCGCGACCGAGGCCAGCGTCGTCCGGCGCGGGTTCGCCGTGGAGCGGCAGGGCAGCGTGGACTTGGTGGCGGCCTTCTTCGCCTGGGACATCGAGAGCACCTCGTGGTCGCGGCCGGTCGGATCGCGGCGGATCGTCACCGGCCTGATTGATTCCGAATGATTCGGAGGGGTTCTGGGCAGGCTGATCGGGGCCGTGCTCCGGAGACAGCCAGGTTACGAGATCTCATTCCACAGGGACCGTGACCAAAGCTACACATTAGACTGTGATTTTGATCACAAATTCATGAGCGAATTGCAGATATCCGACATATCGCCGCAACGGTATTTTCCGGCATATCTCCGATAACGGTCATTCCGGAAGGTCTGTGACTCTTTTCGATCTCGGGCCGGGTTGGCATGTATCCGGCGAGTGTCCGAAAAATGCGGTATTCCGGTCCTGTTGCGACACAGTCAGTGAAGTCACGCACGCGTTCGGTAGCGCCGCGCGGCGTGTCCTGGCGGCCCTTGTTGGGATTCCCCGGCTGTGCTGGAATGCCACGGACCGTGGGTAGGGAGAAGTCCACCCCGGCGACGCGCTCACCCGGACCAGCCGGGGAGCGGAAGGAAACTCGACACCGTCCGGTCCGCGGCGACGCGGCGGGACGCCCGGTCCAGAGGTTGCGACGCCAGTGCAGGGACGTTTCAAAAGGGGTAGCGGCGGCGCGGGTAACCCGGAGTCGCACGAGCCCGTGGCAGCCCCCCAGCAGGCGGCGGCTCCCGGCAGCCCGGCCGAGCCGGTGGTCCCCGAGGCCCCCGGCCACCCGGAGGACGACGGCCAGGAACGGAAGTCCGCCCGGGACAAGCTCCGGACCACCCTGACCCGGCGACGGGCCACCGGTCTGAGCCGGCTCGCGATGCGCAACTGGCGCATCCGGACCCGACTGATCGCCCTGCTCGCCCTGCCCGTCCTGGTCTCCCTGGTCCTCGGTGGCCTGCGGATCCAGGCCTCGATGCAGAACTCGCAGCAGCTCTCCCAGATGGCCAACCTGTCCGACCTGGCCAAGAAGGCGACCAACCTCGCGGACGCCCTGCAGACCGAGCGCGACATCAGCGCCGGCTACATCACCGCGCGCCCCAACGACCCGCTCGACGACGACATCGTCACCGCCCGCAGGGCCACCGACGACCTGAGCCGCACCTTCACCGCGTCCTCGGACAAGTTCGAGAACCTCGAACTCTCGGGCGGGAAGGCGCTGCTGTTCCAGATCCGCAGGGACCTGAACTCGATCTCGGACGCGCGCAACACGCCGTACCAGAACAACCAGAACATCCAGTCGACGATCACCGCCTACGACGTGATCATCCGCGACCTGCTGGCCATCACCCAGGACATCGCGCTCGCGTCGAACAACACGGACCTGCTCGTCGCGACCCGCTCGCTGCAGCAGTTCTCGCTGGCCAAGAACGCCACCTCGCAGCAGCGCGCCCTGATCGGCGCCGCACTCGCCAACCCCAAGGGCCCCGACCTCAGCCCCAGCGACGAGTCCTTCGGCATCCGCCTGCGCACCTCGTACGACAACTCGCTCACCAGCTTCAACAACATCTACACCGCGCACGACCTGGACAACCTGCGCGGCCAGCTCAGCTACAACTCGGTGATCGCCGACGCCGACCGGTACGCGCGCTCGATCCTCCAGCCGAGCGGTATCCACCAGACCGACCCGGTGACCTACAAGGACTGGTACGAGAAGGCCAGCGCCAAGATCACCGCCGAGCGCCGGATCGAGTCCAAGCTCATCGAGGACCTCGACGGCAAGGCCCAGGACCTCCAGTCCCAGGCCGACACCGAGGCCATCATCATCGGTGCCGCCATCGCCCTGGTGCTGCTCGTCGCCCTCGGTGGCGCCGGTCTGATCGCCCGCTCGATGGTGCGCTCGCTGACCCGGCTGCAGGCCGCGGCCGAGGACGTCGCCGAGCGCCGCCTGCCCGAGCTGGTCAAGACCCTCTCCGAGAGCGACCCGCACGACGTCGACACGACGGTCGAACCGGTGGCCGTCGACTCCACCGACGAGATCGGCCACGTGGCGCACGCCTTCGACATGGTGCACAGCGAGGCCGTCCGCCTCGCCGCCGAGCAGGCCCTCCTGCGCGGCAACATCAACGCGATGTTCACCAACCTCTCGCGCCGCAGCCAGGGCCTCATCCAGCGCCAGCTGTCGCTCATCTCCGAACTGGAGAGCCGCGAGGCCGACCCGGACCAGCTGGCCAACCTCTTCAAGCTGGACCACCTCGCGACCCGCATGCGCCGCAACGGCGAGAACCTCCTCGTCCTCGCCGGTGAGGACCCGGGCCGCCGCTGGACCAGGCCCGTCCCGCTGGTCGACGTGCTCCGCGCCGCCGCCTCCGAGGTGGAGCAGTACGAGCGCATCGAACTCGCCGCTGTACCGTCGGCCGAGGTCGCCGGCCGCGTCGTCAACGACCTCGTCCACCTGCTCGCCGAGCTGCTGGAGAACGCCACCTCGTTCTCCAGCCCGCAGACCCGCGTCCGGGTCACCGGCCACGCACTGCCCGACGGCCGCGTCCTGGTCGAGATCCACGACACCGGCATCGGCCTGAGCCCCGACGACCTCGCCGAGATCAACGAGCGCCTCGCCAACCCGCCGACGGTGGACGTCTCGGTCTCCCGCCGCATGGGCCTCTTCGTGGTCGGCCGCCTGTCCCTGCGACACGGCATCCGCATCCAGCTGCGCCCCAGCGACTCCGGCGGCACCACCGCGCTGGTCATGCTCCCGGTCGACGTCACCAACTCCGCCGACCGCCGCGGCCCCGCCCGGCCCGGCCCCGCCCAGGCCAAGCAGCAGCGCGGGGTCGCCCCGACGCCGCGCCAGCAGCGCCAGGTGCCGCCCGGCCAGGGCGGCCCGGCCGCGCTCGGCCAGGGCCCGGCCGGCGGCGCCCCGCAGGGCGGCCGCCCGCAGCTCGGCCAGGGCGGCCCGACCGCTCCGACCGGCCCCGGTGCTCCGACCGGACCGAACGCTCCGGGTGCTCCGGGTGCTCCGACCGGACCGGGTGCGCCTGCCGCGCCCGGCGGCCGGGCCGGCGGCCTGCCGACCCGCCAGGTCGGCAAGTCGCTGCGCGAGAACCCCGTCCAGCCGGGCCAGCAGGGCCCTGGCCAGCAGCCCCAGGGACCCCAGGGCCCGGGCCGGCAGGCCCCTCAGCCCCAGGGCCAGAAGCCGACCCAGCAGGCCCCGCAGTCCCCGCAGCCCCAGCAGTCCCCGCAGGGCGGCCTGCCGCAGCGCGGCCCGAACCGGCCGGGCCCGGCGCAGGGCGGCCCCGGCGGTCTGCCCCGCCGCGGCCAGCAGCAGCCCGCCCAGGGCCAACCCGGTCAGCAGCAGCCCACCCAGGGCCGCCCCGGCCAGGAACGGCCGCGCCCGGGTGGCGAGTTCGACGGCGGTCCGGGCCCCCGGACCGGCGAGCAGCCGCAGCACGGTCGGCCGGGTCGGCCGGGCGGCGCTCCGCAGCAGCAGGGCGCCCGCCCGGGCAACCGCCCGCAGGAGGGCCTGCCGCAGCGCCGGCCGGCCCCGCAGGGCCAGGGCGGCCCCGGTCAGGGCGGCCCGCAGGGTCAGCCCGGTCCGCAGGGCCAGCGCCGCCCGCAGCGCCCCGGCCCGGACGCGCCGCAGCGCGACCGCCAGCCGCAGCTGCCGCCGCAGCAGCAGGCCCAGCCGCTGCCGTCGGCCGAGCCGGCGTCGATGGAGAGCACCCAGCAGTTCGCCCGGCCGCGCTTCGAGGCCAGCCAGATCGACCCGCGTGACCCGCTGGGCCTCGGCCTGGTGGAGCCGGTGCTGCCGAACCCGGCGCGTCCGGAGCCGGTCCGTCAGGAGCAGGCCCGGCCCGAGCCGGTGCGCCAGGAGCAGGCCCGGCCGGAGCCGATGGCCCTGCCGACCGGCCCGTCCGGGGGTGCGGCCGAGCAGCCGTGGTACCCGCAGGAGGGCGGGCAGGAGGCGCGGCCTCGGACGTACCAGCCGCGCCGGCCCGGCACCTCGGCGCCGGAGTTCCAGCCGTCCGACCCGCAGCGCCGACAGGGCCGGCCGGCCCAGGCCCAGCAGCCCCAGGCTCCGCAGCAGGCCGCGCAGGCCCAGGCCCCCCAGGCCCCGCAGCCCCAGGCCCCTCAGCAGGGCCAGCAGCCGCAGGGCCAGCAGCAGCCGCAGCAGGGCCAGCAACCGCATCCCGGCACCGGGGACGCCCCCTGGCGCCCGTCCGCGAACGACGAGCGCTGGCGCCGCGCCGAGCAGGTCCGCGAGCCCTCGACCAGCGGCGTCACGATGTCCGGTCTCCCCCGGCGGACCCCGCAGGCCAACCTGGTCTCCGGCACCGCCGAGGCCTCGCCGCTGACCGGTCCGCAGGTCTCCCGGGCCCCCGAAGAGGTCCGCGGCCGGCTGACCAACCTGCGCCGCGGCATCCAGCAGGGCCGCCGGGCCGGGGCCGAACAGGCCAACCAGCCGGGCTCCCAGCATGGTGCCCAGCAGCCCGGATTCGATAGTTTCGGTGGCCGGACCGACGGCAACGGCGCAGATCACCAGGAGCGTTGAGTTGAATCAGATGAGCCAGGCCGCACAGAACCTGAACTGGCTGATCACCAATTTCGTGGACAACACCCCCGGGGTGTCCCACACCGTGGTGGTCTCCGCCG
>NZ_JBHXTQ010000112.1:0-21007 GCF_042677305.1 Kitasatospora sp. NPDC127121
CGGGGCGGCGGCGGGCCGCCCCCCCCCCCCCCCCCCCGCCGACCACCTCGGTCGGCCACTCTCGACCCCATCCTGACTGAAAATTAGAACAAGAGAGAAGGATCCGTCATGACGTTCCAGATGCCGGCCGAGTGGACCCCCCACGACGGGTGCCTGATGGCCTGGCCGACCAGGTCGGACCTCTGGGGGGAGACCTTCGAGGAGGCCAAGCGGGAGTACGCCCAGGTCGCCCGGGCGATCGCCGAGTTCGAGCCGGTCACGATGGTCGCGCTGCCGGACCGGGGCGCCGAGGCGCAGGAGCTGTGCGGGGAGGGCGTCGAGGTCGTGGAACTCCCCATCGACGACTCGTGGTTCCGCGACTCCGGGCCGATCTTCGTGCTCGGCGAGGACGGCCGGCGGGCCGGTGTGGACTTCCGCTTCAACGCCTGGGGCGGCAAGCACCACCCGTACGACACCGACGACCTGATCGCCGGGCGGCTGCTGGAGCGCCTGGGCGTCGAGCGCATCGACTCCCGGATGATCCTCGAAGGCGGGGCGATCACGGTCGACGGCGAGGGCACGCTGATCACCACCGAGCAGTGCCTGCTGAACCCGAACCGCAACCCGGGGATGAGCAAGGAGGAGATCGAGGCCGAGCTGATCGCGAAGCTCGGCGTCAGCACGATCATCTGGCTGCCGTACGGCGGCCTGCTGGACACCGAGACCGACGGCCACGTGGACGGCGTCTGCGCGTTCGTCGCCCCCGGCAAGGTGATCGTCCAGCTGCCCGCCGACCCCGAGCACCCCGACTACGAGCGCATGCGCGCCAACCACGCCGTCCTGGCGGCCGCCACCGACGCCCGGGGCCGCAGGCTGGAGATCCTCGAAGTCCCGCAGAGCGCCTTCGTCGAGGTCAACGGCACCGACGTCGAGGTCGGCTACCTCAACTTCTACATCGCCAACGGCGGCGTCGTCGTCCCGGTCGCCGACGTCCCGGAGGACGAGGGGGCCCTCGCCGCCATCGCGGCCGCCCTGCCCGGCCGCAAGGTCGTCGGGGTCCGCTCCCGGGTGATCGCCTACGGCGGCGGCGGTGTCCACTGCATCACCCAGCAGGTGCCCACCGCCTGAGCCGCCCGCACGCACAACCACCCACCCGTCGCCGCGGCCCGGGCAGCGAACCCCCGCTGCCAGGGCCGCCCCCTCCCCCGCCCGCCGGACCCCCGTTGAGCCTGGAAGAAAGAACCCTCGATGCCACGAAGCCAGCGCCCGGAGCACAGATCCCCGCACCGCCGCTACGCCCTGCCGGCCGCCGCCCTGGCAGCCTTCGCCCTGGTCGCCGCCTGCGCCGGGCCGCCGAAGACCGGTGACGGAGGCAACGGCGACCAGGCGTACAAGCTGTCCGCCGACACCCCGGCCGCCAAGGGCCAGCTCGACTCGTTCAGTTGGGCCGTCTACGCCGAGCCGCCGACCCTCGACTACATCTCGGCTTTCGACTACCCGCAGAACACCATCCTGTCCAACGTGTGCGAGAGCCTGATGCGGTGGACCCCGCAGCTGACCTTGGCTCCCGGGCTCGCGGCGAAGACCACCAGCCCCGACCCCACCACCTGGGTCTACGACCTGCGGCCCGACGTGCACTTCCACGACGGCGGCGTGATGACCGCCGACGACGTGGTGTACAGCCTCGGCCGGCAGATGAACCCCGACAACGCGGCGGCCTGGGCCCAGCAGTTCCAGAACGTCAGCACCGTCACCAAGAGCGGCCCGCTCCAGGTCACCGTCAAACTCAAGCAGCCCGACTCGCAGTTCAACCAGTACATGGCCACGGCCGCGGGCGTCGTCGCCTCCAAGGCCGGCATCGAGGCGGCCGGCAAGGACTACGGCACCTCCGGCAGCCTGGACTGCACCGGCCCCTACCAGCTCGGCTCCTGGAACAAGGGCCAGTCCATCCAGCTGCGGCGCTTCGACGGCTACTGGGGCACCAAGGCCAAGTCCGCGAAGGTCGACTTCCGCTTCCTGACCGACCCCTCGGCGCGCGTCAACGCCATGATCAGCGGTGAGGCGGACGGCGGCTACCTGATCCCGACCGAGAGCTACGACCGCCTGAGCAAGAGCGGTGTGGGCACCCTCTACTTCGGCGAGGGCCTCAGCACGGTCAACGTCAACGTCACCAACATGAAGGGTGTGCTCGGCGACGTCCGCGTCCGCAAGGCGCTGTCGCTGGCCCTCGACCGCTCCGGCTTCGTACGCACCGGACTCGCCGGCGCCGGCAGCGCCACCGGCTCCCTCACCTCCCGCGCGGCCTGGGCCGCGGCGCCGCCGGACGTCAAGAAGGAGGCGTTCGAGGGGCTCACCCCGACCGCCCCGGACATCGACCGGGCCAAGGCCCTGGTCAAGGAGGCCGGAGCCACCGGCAAGACCGTCACGGTCGCGACCAGCTCCATCGGCCAGGACGTCTCGCTGCTGGCCACCGCCGTCCAGTCGGCCGGCGCCAGGATCGGTCTCGACGTCCAGCTCAAGACGATCGCGCCCAACGCCTTCACCGCGCTGTTCACGGACGCGAAGGCGCGCGAGGGCATCGACATGTTCCCGGAGACGTACTACGACTCCATCACCGACCCGCTGGACCTGCTGGCCAACTTCAAGACCGGCGCCTACCAGAACTTCGCCGGCTACAGCGACCAGGCCTACGACGACCTGGTCGACAAGGCGACCGCCGCCGCCGACCCGGCGGAGCGCTTCACCCTCGAAGCGCAGCTCCAGAGGACCGCGTCCGACCAGCTGCTGTGGATCCCGGTCGCCGAGTGGCCCACCGCCGTGTTCCTCAACAAGAGGATCACCGGTGCCCCGACCACCATCTCCTACATGTACTACCCGTGGGCGGCCGACGTGGGTTCGGCCCAGTGACGTCTCCCGGATCCACCGTGCGGCGGCCGGTCCTCCCGGCCGCCGCCCCGCCCCCGGACGTGAGGGCTTCCACGTGAGTTTCCTGCGCTTCACCGCACGACGGCTGGCCGAGATGGCGGCCACCCTCCTCGGCGCCTCCTTCGTGATCTTCGGCGCGATGTACCTGGCGCCGGGCAACCCGGCCAGCTTCCTGCTCTCGGGCCGCTCCGCCTCCCCCGAGGCACTCAAGGCGATCAACGACCAGTACCACCTGGACGAACCGTTCCTGCTGCAGTACCTGCGCTGGCTCGGCCAGATCGTCCACGGCGACTTCGGCCGCTCCATCACCTACCGCACCGACGTGTCGCGGCTGCTGGCCGACCGGCTGCCCGCCACCCTCCTGCTCGTCACCATGGCCCTGCTCCTGGTCGTCGCCATCGGCGTGCTCCTCGGCTGGATCGGGGCCGTCCGCGGCGGCGCCGTGGACTCGACCATCCTGGTCGCCACCACCGTGGCCGTCGGCACCCCGTCCTTCGTCGCGGCCGTCCTGCTGCAGGGCCTGTTCGCGGTGAAGCTGGGCTGGTTCCCGACCGGCGGCACCGGCGACGGACTCGGCCAGATGCTCTGGCACCTGGCCCTGCCCGCCGTCGCCCTGGCGCTCTACCTGATCGGCATGCTCGCCCGGGTCACCCGCGCCGCGATGCAGGAGGTCCTCGGCCAGGAGCACGTCACCGTGGCCCGCAGCCGGGGCGTCGCCGAGCACGAGGTGATCCGCCGGCACGTGTTCCGCAACGCCCTGGGCACCGTCCTGACCACGGGAGGCCTGATCGTCTCCACCCTGCTGGTGTGCACCGTCCTGGTCGAGTCCGCGTTCAGCGTCGGCGGCATCGGCCAGCTCCTCGAACTGTCCACCACCACCAAGGACTTCCCCACCGTGCAGGCCATCTCCCTGCTCATGGTGGGGCTGTTCATGGCGGTCAACCTCGTCGTCGACCTGCTGCACCCGCTGGTCGACCCCAGGGTCACCCTCGCGCCGAAGAGGTCCGCCGCATGAGCACCACCGTCCTGCGCCGCCCCGGCCTCGCCCGCCTGCGCACCGCCCGAGCACCCCTGTACCACCTCTGCCTCGGCCTCGTCGCCGTGGTCGTCCTGGTCGCCGTGCTCGCCTCCTGGCTCGCCCCGTACGACCCGAACGCCGTCGACCTGGGCAACGCCCTCGCCGGCCCCTCCGGCGACCACCTGCTCGGCGTCGACGCCGCCGGCCGCGACACCCTGTCCCGGCTGATGCTCGGCGCCCGCACCTCGCTGCTCGGCCCGCTCGGGGTGGTCGCCTTCTCCACCCTGGCCGGCGTCGCCATCGGCGTCACCGCGGCCTGGCGGGGCGGCTGGCTCGACTCCGTCCTGTCCCGCTCCACCGAACTGGTCTTCGCCTTCCCCGGCATGCTGCTGGCGATCCTGATCGTCGCGGTCTACGGAGAGGGGCTGATCGCCCCGGTGATCGCCCTCGCCATCGCCTACCTGCCCTACGTCAGCCGCCTCAGCCGCTCACTCGTCCTCGCCGAACGCTCCCGCCCCTACGTCGAGGCCTATCGCGTCCAGGGCCATTCCGGGCTCCAGATCTGCCTGCGCCACATCATCCCCGGCATCGCCCCCGTCGTCCTCGCCCAGTCCACCATCAACTTCGGCTACGCCCTGATCGACCTCGCCGGCCTCTCCTTCCTCGGACTCGGCGTCCCGGCGCTCACCCCCGACTGGGGCCGCATGGTCTTCGACGGCCAGACCGCCATCCAGCACGGCTACCCCCTGTCGGCGATCCTGCCCTGCGTCGCCATCGTGCTGACCGTCGTCGCCTTCAACGTCGTCGGCGAACGCTGGGCCGACCAGGTCGCCAGGAGGGACCGATGAACGTCCTCGACATCCAGGGCCTGCGGCTGCGCCTGCCCGGCACCGCCCGGCCCGTCCTCGACGGCGTCGACCTCACCGTCGACGCCCGCGAGACCGTCGCCCTCGTCGGCGAATCCGGCTCCGGCAAGAGCCTCACCTCCCGCAGCGTCCTCGGGCTGCTGCCGCGCGGCGCCACCACCGAGGGCATCGTGCGGGTCAACGGCGACGACGTCCTCACCATGAGCCCGGAACAGCTGCGCCGCCTGCGCACCGACACCGCGGCCATGGTCTTCCAGGACCCGCGCGCCTCCATCAACCCGCTCCGGCGCATCGGCGACTTCCTCACCGAGACCAGCCGCCGGGGCCCCGGCGGGGCCGACGCCGCCGCCGGACGGGCCGCGGAGATGCTGGCCGCCGTCGGGCTCCCGGGGACCACGCTCGGCAAATATCCGGGGCAGCTGTCCGGCGGCATGCTGCAACGCGTCATGATCGCGGGGGCGCTGATGGGCGACCCCGCCCTGATCCTCGCCGACGAGGCCACCACCGCGCTGGACGTCACCACCCAGGCCGAGGTCGTCGCCCTCCTCGGCGACCTGCGCGAACGCTTCGGCACCGCACTGGTCTTCGTCACCCACGACCTCGGACTCGCCGCCGCCATCAGCGACCGCGTCTACGTCATGTACGCGGGGCGGATCGCCGAAACCGGGCCGGCCGAGGCCCTGTTCGAGCGGCCGCGCCACCCGTACACGGCCGCGCTGCTCGCCTCCACCCCCCGCCTGGACTCCCCCCGGGGCAGGCTGGCCGCCATCGGCGGCAGGCCACCGAGCCTGCGCGAGGACCTGACGGGCTGCCCCTTCGCCGCCCGCTGCCCGCTCGCGACCGAGGTGTGCACCGAGCGGGCGCCCACCCTGCTGCCGCTCGCCGACGAGCCGGCCCGGCGGGCCGCCTGCCACCACGGCGACCGCGTCGCGGAGGTGACCGCCGATGCCTAGGAGCACTGCCGACAGCCCCAGCACGCCCGACCCCGCCACGACGAGCCCCGCCACGACCAGCCCCGTCACGACCAGCCCCGGAGGAGAACCAGCGATGCCGAAGACCGTCCTGGAGGCCGTCGGCCTGCACCGCGCCTACGGGAGCGTCCAGGCGGTCGACAACGTCTCCTTCACCCTGGCCGAAGGCGGATCGCTGGGCATCGTCGGCGAGTCCGGGTCGGGCAAGACCACCACCGCCCGGATCGTCGTCGGGCTCGAACGGGCGGACACCGGACGGGTCCTGGTGCACGGCCGGGACCGCACCGAGCACCGGCGCGGCCGGGCCCACCGGCTGGCCCGCGCCCGCGAGGTCCAGATGGTCTTCCAGGACCCGTACCTGTCCCTCGACCCCCGCACCAGTGTCGGCGCCGCGCTGCGCGAAACGCTCAGGCTGCACTTCCCCGACGCGGACCACCCCCGCCGGATCGCCGAACTCCTCGACCAGGTCGGCCTCGGCGAGCGCGAGGCCGAGGCCCTGCCCCGCCAGCTCTCCGGCGGCCAGCGCCAGCGCGTCGCCATCGCCCGCGCGCTGGCCGTCGAGCCCGCCGTCCTCGTCCTCGACGAGGCGGTGGCCGCCCTCGACGTCTCGGTGCAGGCGCAGATCCTCAACCTGCTCACCGACATCCGCGAACAGACCGGCATCGGCTACCTGTTCATCACCCACGACCTGGGCGTCGTGCGGTGCGTCACGGACGAGGTGGTCGTGATGCGGCACGGCCGGATCGTCGAGTCCGGCCCCACCGCCGAGGTCCTCGCCCGCCCCCGGCACGCCTACACCCGGCTGCTGCTCGACTCCGTGCCCAGGCCGGGCTGGGACCCGAGGTCCATCGCGGACGCCCGCCGGGCCCTGTAGCCGGGCCTTCCGGACTATCGGACCCTCCGGACTGCCGGGGTCCCGCGGGGTCGGCGGACTCCACGGGGCCCCGGTGTCGTTCGGCCCGCGGGCGGACGACGGGAGTTTGAAGACACGCCCTACGCCGTCCCGGACGGTGCTCCGGCGAGCGCGCGCACCAGCGTCCCCAGCACCGTCGCCGCGTCCACGTTCGAGTCGAGGGACTGGATGGCCGCGAGGCCGTCCACCGCCGCCGCGACCGCCTCGCCCAGGGGTCGCGGGTCGATGCCGCCGCCCCGCTCGTCGGCGAGCACCTGGAAGAGCCGGACGAAGCACGACCGCCAGCGCAGGTACTCCTGCTCCAGACTCCCCCGGACGCGTTCGTCGTTGAGGGCGTGCCAGTGCAGGGCCGCGTGCAGATGCGACAGGTCCGGGCTCTCGCCCCGGGTCAGCAGGCCGATCACGCGCTCGGCCCGCTCGGCGAAGTCGCCGGGGCCGTCCACCGCTTCCTCCAGCGGGGAGATCCACTCCGGCCGGATGTCCTCGATCACCGCCACGATCAGGTCGGTGCGGTCGCGGAAGTGGTAGTGGCACATCCCGTGCGAAACGCCGGACAGCGCGGCGACGTTGCGCGTGGTGAAGCGCCCGGCGCTCTCGCCGGCCAGCAGGGTCCGGGCGGCGGAGACGAGCCGTGACCGGGTCTGCTCCCCCTTGGCCGACGAGCGCGTGCGCCCCTGCGGTACCACGGGGGCCGCCTGAACCTGTTCCTTCTCGCCTGTCGCCATGGCGCAACTCTAGGACGTGTCCGGCCAGGCCCTCGCTCCAGGAATCTTCGTCCGATCCTGCGCAGATAATTGACCGAGCGCTTGGTTAGTTCTACCTTTCGAGTCAATCCCGTTGCCGAGACGGGCAGTTGACCGGAGGACCCGATGAACGATCACGTCCCGAGCAGGTCCGGCCTGGGCAGACCCGGCCTGGGCAGACGACAGTTCCTCACCGCGGCCGGCCTCACCGCAGCCGGCCTGGCCGTGACGTCGGCGACAGGCTCCACCGCCGCCGCGGCCGGCCTCCACAGCTCCCGCGGCTCCCGCGACTCCCGCAGCGAGGGCACCGCGCTGTCGGGTGCATTCGCCGTCCCGATCGACGGCACGCGGCACACCCGGACCTGGATGGCCTGGCCCGACAGCACCGCGATCTGGCGCAGCCAGCTCAGCGGCGTCCAGTCGAACATCGCGCTGATCGCCAAGACCATCGCCAAGTACGAGCCGGTCATCATGTGCGCCAACCCCGCGAGCGCCGCCAAGGCCCGCTCCCTGTGCGGCTCGTCGGTCACCGTGATCACCACCATCCCCGTCGACGACTGCTGGATGCGCGACACCGGCCCGGTCTTCCGCACCAACGGCCCGGGAGCCCTCGACGCCGTCGGCCTCAACTTCAACGGCTGGGGAAACCGGCAGACCCACGCCAACGACGCGCTGGTCGCCCAGCGCATCGCCGCCTACGTCGGGGTGCCGTTCACGGCTGCCGATCTGATCGCCGAAGGCGGCGCCATCGAACAGGACGGCGCCGGCACCCTGATGGCCACCCGCAGCAGCATCGTCAACGACAACCGCAACCCCGGGATGAGCCAGGCGCAGATCGAGGCCGCGATGTGCCAGGCCTACGGCGCGTCCAAGGTCATCTGGTTCACCGGCATCAGGAACCAGGACATCACCGACGACCACGTCGACGCCACCTCGCGCTTCCTCGCACCCGGCGCCGGGCTGGTCCAGATGCCGCTGGCGACCGACAACGACGCGTGGGCGAACGACGCGCGCGAGCAGTACCAGATCCTGTCCGCCGCCACGACGGCCGCAGGCGGTCCGACCGCGGTGACCAAACTCCAGGGCCCGGACTACTACAAGATCCGCTCCACCAACCAGAACTTCGTCGCCTCCTACGCCAACTACTACGCGTGCAACGGCGCCGTGATCTCCGCCCAGTTCGGTGACAGCACGGCCGACGCCGCCGCCCGGGCGACCCTGGCCCGGCTCTTCCCCGGACGCACCGTCGAGCAGCTCAACATCGACTCCCTCGGCGCCGGCGGCGGCGGCATCCACTGCGTCACCCAGCAACAGCCCGCCGTCTGACACCCGGCGGAGCGGCGCGCACACCGGCACGGCCCACCGGCCACGCGCAGGCGTGCGCGCCGAACTCCCCTCAACTCTCCTTGAGCCTCCAGCCGCTGACGGACGGGCCGGGGCCGGCCTGAGCCCGACGGTGCGTATCCGGAAGGTGGTTCCGTCGTTGACCAGGCTGCGGTCCCGAGCGGTTGCCCGGGGCGTGGTCTGCACGGGCGCCGGCTCTCGCCGGGCGGCGCCGTGCCAGGAAGGAGTGCGATGAGCATGGTGACGGGTGAGGGGCGCCCGGCCGCGGGCAGCGGCGGCGCGGGCAGCGGTGCGCGCACCGTGGGCAAGCGGGTGGCGGTCCTGGGTACGGCCGTGGGGGCCGCGCTGGTCCCGGTCGGCACCGCCCACGCCAGCATCGTCGGCGTGGGCAACGCCGTGTTCGACAACTCCTGCGTGAACCACGGCGGCACCCAGGCCACCGGGGGCACCGTCTCCGACAGCGGGACGGCGGCCGGCAACCAGGTCGGGCTGCCGCTGAGCCTGCCCCGCAACCAGTGCGGGAGCAGCGGGCTCGTCTGCACGGCCGTCTTCAGGGCCGCCTACTGATCCGGCCGGACCGACGGTGTGCGAGGCGGGTGGTGTCGTGGGCGGTCCCGGGGTGGCGGGTGTGTCGCTGGAGGACGCCGCCGTACGGGAGTTGGCGGCGCTGAGCGGGCGCGCGGTGCCGCTGCTGCGGGAGTGGGTCGGCGCGTGCCCCCGGCTGGGTGTGGCGCGGGCGCTGCTGATGCTGGCGACCGGCGGGGGCCTGAGCGACGAGGTGCTGCGGGAGGAACTGGTGGTCGCGTACCGGGACGCGCAGGCCGCCGGTGCGCGGTCGGCGAGCCTGGTGTACGGGGTCTTCCTGTACACCCACCGGCAGTTCCGGTTGACGGCCGACCACCTGGTGACGCATTTCGCGCGGTGGCCCGGGGACGAGGTGGCCTCGTTGCTGCTGGACGCCTTCCACGCCTGCGGGGAGGCCGCCTACCGCGCGCACGGTGACGTGCTGGTCGAGCGGCAGTACGCCCTGGCCGGTGCGGACAGCTGGCCGTGGGCGGGCCGGCTGGCGTGGACCCGGGCGGAGCAGGGCCGCGCCGAGGAGGCCCTCGAACTGGCCGAACACACCTTGGCCCGGTACCCGCGCGCCGGACTCGCCGCGCACGCCCGCGCGCACGCCGAGCAGGAACTGGGAGCCGGCCCCGTCTCCACCGCCTTCCTCGACCGGTGGCTGGCCGTCGACCCGCAGGCGGTGCAGTTCAAGCACCTGAACTGGCATGCCGCCCTGCAGTCGTTGGCCTGCGGGGACTTCGCGGACACGCGCCGACGGGCCGACGAAGTCCTGGGCCGCGCGGACGTGGGGATGCGGTCGGCGACGAACTGGCGTCTGCTGCTCGCCGGGCAGGAGCCGGCCGGCCGCTGCGACCTCGACCACGTACGCGGCCTGCTGGCCGGTCCGGGCGGCATGGCGGAGGTCTTCCACACCTTCAACCTGGCCCTGGCGCTGGCCGTCGAGTCCGCCACCGACGACCTGGAGAGCCTGGCCCGCCAGGCCGCCGCCGACCAGCGCCCCGACTACAGCGAAGTCCTCGCCCCGGTGGTCCGGGCCCTCGCGCACGTGACCGCAGGGCGCCCGCAGGCCGCCGTCGACCTCCTGACCGGACTGGGCGGACTGGGCGGACTGACCGGCCTGGGCGGGCAGGTCGAGCGGCTCGGCGGCGTACGGGTGGAACGCGAGATCGTCCAGGACACGCTGGCCCGCGCCCTGATCGACACCGGCGAGCACGCCCGCGCGGCCCACCTGCTGCACGAGCGCGTCACGACCCGCCGCCACCACACCTACGAGGACCTCCTCCTCACCCCGCCCACCGACTCCTCCGCCGCCCCCTCGTCTCCGGGAGCCCTCCCATGGCCGTGCCCCAGCTGATCGTCGTCTCGCTGCGCGGCAGCGGCACACCCCTGCTCGCCCGCATCACCTCCGCGCTCGGCTACACCCCCTACGGCACGATGAACGACTTCCAGGACGACGGCGACGATCGGCCCGGCCCCGGCGAGGTCTCCCCGCTGCTCCGGGCCGCCTACGGACAGGACGAGGCCGGACGCCTGCTGAGCGGGCAGCGCGATCACCTGGAAGAGCTCGAAACCGCCTTCCAGAAGGCGGTGAACGCCCTGTGGCGGGTGTGGTGGACACGGCTGGGCCAGCCGGTCACCGCCGCCTCACCCGTCGACGCCGGCCTCGAAGGCCGCCTGGCCCGCGTCCCCGACGCCGACCTGCCCCGGCTGCTGCCGGGCCGCGGCTGCTGGTACGTCAACAGCCTGGACCTGGAGCGTGCCGACGCCGGCTTCCTACGCGCCTGGCACGCCACCGCACGGCCGCCGATCGTCTACCACCACCGCGACGTCCGTGACCGCATCGTCGAGCAGATCCGCCTGCTCTCCCAACCCTGCGGCCACGTCGGCTCCATGCCCGAACACCTCGTCTACCGCGACATCGTCAGCGCCCTGCCCACCATGGACGCCAGGATCACCCTCGCCCTGACCGACCCCGGCTTCCCCGGCATGCGCGAAGCCCGCCGCTGCCAGTGGCTGCTGCGCCACCCGGCCGTCTGCGTACTCACCCACGAAGACCTTGCCGGCCCCGCCGAAGCCCGCGACCGGGCCCTGTACCGTCTCCTCGCCGCCACCGGCCACCCGGACCCGGCCGCGGCCCTCGCCACCCTGCCCGGGCCACGGAACGGCGAACTCCCCGTCGGCGGCTGGCGCGAGCACTTCAGCCCCGACCACGAACGCCTCCTCCACCAGCACCACGGCGACCTCCTCACTCCCCCGCAGCCGCACGGCGCGGAAGCGCCGAGGAGCATCCGCTCGACCAGCCCTTCGTAGCCGACGCCGCCCCGGCCGCAGCCATCAGGGGGAGGGCGGCCCGGGGGAATTCACCCCCGGGCCCCCACAGAGTGAAGTCCGGCCGGTCGCCTGCCGGTTCGGGTCAGAGCAGCCGGGCTCCCGGCTTGACCTCCCGGTCCGGGGCGATCAGGACCACGTCGCCGCCGCCCTCGCCCGGCACCCCGAGGACGAGGACCTCGGACATGAAGTCCGCGACCTGCCGGGGCGGGAGGTTCACCACGGCCATCACCAGGCGGCCTTCGAGGTCATCGAGCGCGTACAGATCGGTGATCTGGGCGCTGGACTTCCGAACGCCCAGATCGCCGAAGTCGATCCACAGCTTGTACGCGGGTCGGCGGGCGCGCGGGAACGCCTCGGCGCGGACGATCCGGCCCGCACGGATGTCGACGTTCAGGAAGTCGGTGATCGTGATCTCGTCCGCCGCCATCAGACCGCCACCGAGGGAAGCAGTTCGACCGACATCGGCAGGCCGGAATGGCAGGCGAGGGAGTCGTGCGTGTGGGAGATGTGACCCTCCATGGCAGGCTTCCGCGTGAAGAAGATGAGCATGTCCCTGGTGGAGGTCTGCTGCGGGTCGGCGGCGACCACCGGGGAGAGGCTGTGCTTCCGCTCGTGGTCGACGACGAGCATGGTGTCGAGGAAGTGGCGGTGCTGGTACTGGCCCACGACGAGCTCCGGTTCGACCTCGTCCCAGCGGACGGCGTTGATCTGCTGCATGTCGTGGAGGAAGGTGATCGCGCTGTCGGCGGTCATGTTCTCACTGCCGAGCAGGGTGGTCATGGTGTGGTCCACGCCGTCGCTGTGCACCCCTTCGAGGGCGGGCTCGCCGACGAGTTCGGGCGTGGTGACGGTCCGCAGGTTGAACAGGGTGCACACCCAGCCGGGGTAGTCGTAGTCCAGCTTCGGGCGGTGCGCGATCTCCACGTCCTGGACCATGAACGCCTTGAACAGGAGCAGCCCCTGGAAGGCCCGGTTCAGCTGGAGGTCGTCACCGACCTCCGCGAACTCACGCTTCTTTCCGGAGTCATGCCGTACGAAGTCCTCGTCGGCCGACAGCGCGAACGGCTGGAACTCGCCCCGGTCGACCGTCCCGTTCTTCACGTCGAAGTGGAAGCGGCCGTTCTTCGACTGACGGAAGGGGAGGGTCGGATCGTCCGGCAGGTCGTCACTCACCCGCTGGAGCTGGGCCAGGTCGGCGTCGGTGGCGCCGAGCCCCTTCAGCAAGCCGGCCATGCGCTCTCCGGGGATGAAGGCCGAACGCTGCTCGACGTACTCCTTCTTGATCCGGGTGAACTCGGCTATGACCTGGTCGAAGTCGCTGGTGTTCATAAGATGGATACTCCGTTTCGGTTCAGGGGACGACTCCCCGCGGGACCTCTCGTGTCATCGGCGACGTCCGTCCGGGGTGGAACCGATCGCCTCCGACGAGAAAAACCTATGGGCCGCTGATCAATGATCAGTCAACGATTGATCTACGTGCGCGACATGGCTGATTCAAGGTCTTGACTGTTCCACGAACCCGTAGATCACAGTCAAGTGACGGTCAGTCATCCATATGACTTCCTGATGGTCAAGGCCGACCGCAGGGATCCGGCCAGGACCGCTTTCACTCCGACCGGGTTCAAGTAGTTCGGGGAAGTACGGACCGCATCGCCACCGAATACGTGTCGTGAATTTCGGGCGCCGGCCGCCTCAGAGGCGTACCAGCGCCTCGCGGGTCAGATCGGCCAGGGCCGGGTAGCCGTCGACCGCCATGAGCAGGTCGGCCTCCGCCAGCAGCGAGCGCAGCACGTGCACGATGCCGTCCTCGCCGCCGAGCGCCAGCCCGTACGCGTACGGGCGGCCGACGCCGACCGCGGTGGCGCCGAGGGCGAGCGCCTTGACCACGTCGGCGCCGCTGCGCACCCCGGAGTCGAAGAGCACCGGCAGACCGTCGGCGGCCTCGACCACGGCGGGCAACGCGTCCAGGGCGGGCAGGCCTCCATTGGCCTGGCGGCCACCGTGGTTGGAGCAGTAGAGGCCGTCGACGCCGCCGTCCCGGGCCCGGCGGACGTCCTCGGGGTGACAGACGCCCTTGAGGATGATCGGCAGGTCGGTGAGCGAGCGCAGCCACGGCAGGTCGTCCCAGGTCAGCGGGTTGCCGAAGATACCGGCCCACTCCAGGATCGCCGCACCCGGATCCTCCTCGGGGGCCTTGGCCAGGCGGGCCCGGAAGACCGGGTCGGTGAAGTAGTTCGCCAGGCAGTGGCCGCGCAGCTGGGGGAAGTTGGACGTCGCGAGGTCGCGCGGGCGCCAGCCGGTGATCCAGGTGTCCAGGGTGACCACGATGCCCTGGAAGCCGGCCGCCTCCGCGCGGTGCACCAGGCTGGCGGCGAGGTCGCGGTCGGTCGGGGTGTAGAGCTGGAAGAAGCCGGGCGTGTCACCGAACTCGGCCGCGACCTGCTCCAGCGGGTCGACGGTGAGGGTGGAGGCCACCATCGGCACGCCGGTACGGGCGGCGGCCCTGGCCGCGGCGAGGTCTCCGTGGCCGTCCTGGGTGCAGAGGCCGATCACACCGACCGGCGCCAGGAACAGCGGCGAGGGCAGGGTGTGGCCGAACAGGCCGACGGTCAGGTCGCGACGGGCGGCGCCGACCATCATCCGGGGGTAGAGGCCCCACCGCTCGAAGGCCCGGACGTTGGCGCGCTGGGTGTGCTCGTCCCCCGCGCCGCCGGCCACGTACGACCAGATCGACGGGGGGAGGGCGGCCTGCGCCCCGGCCTCCAGCCCGGCGTACGTCATCGGCAAGGCGGGCAGCACCCCGCGCAGGCCGTCGAAGTAGATCTCGTTCTGGTAGTCACCGAACTGCTGGGCCATGGTTCCCAACCTCCTGTTGGTGCGGTGCGGTGTGGTGTCCGTGTGCGTGTGCGTGTGCGGGAGTGACGGAAGTGACGGGAGTGACGGTTGCGTTGATCTGATGTCTACCGGCCCCTGCGAGCGTTCGGACGTCTTGCCATAGGTACGTAGGGAGCGTCATCCGTGATTCGAACGATTGTTGTCCGTACGGCTGTTGCCGGTACGGCCGTGCTGGCGCCGGTGGTGGGCGCTGTTGCCGTGGGCGCGGGGGCCCCCGTGCGGCAGGGCTCGCCGACCGAGCCGTCGGCACAGGCCTGCGGCGGGTCGGCCGACGTGCACTGCCTCTCGGGGCACATCACGTGGAACGGGACCGGTCTCGTCATCCGCTACCGGGGGTGAGGAGTCCGGTCGGTCGCCAGGGCGGCCAGCATCGACGTCACGTCGGCGGCCTCCGGGGCGCTGAGGCGGCTGAGCAGTAGACGCGCCTTCGCCTCCTGATGCCGGGCGGCGTGGTGGTCGCTGCGGGCGGTCATCGCGTGGGCCAACACCAGGTGGGCGAGGGCGCGTTCGCGCTGTCGCCCACCTTCTTCTGCGAGGTCCAGTGCCCGCTCCGCCTGCTGCACGGCCTCGTCGAGCCGTCCGAGCAGGCGCAGGACGTCGGCCAGGCGGCTTCGGGCGGCCGACTCCCGGTTGAGATCGCCGGTGACGCCCGCGCAGCAGATACAGGACCGCAACTGCGCCGCGGCGTCGTCGAGTCGGCCCAGCTCCTGGTAGGCGAGGCCGAGGACGTAGTGCACGTACGCGGTCATCGCGACGTCGGCGGTCCCCCCGGGCTCGGCGAGGATCCGCTGACAGGTCTGCACCGCCGTGGCCGCGTGACCGGTGCGGATACGGGACAGGGCCGCGTTCGCGGTGCTCGCCACCTCGCCGGACCGGTGGCCGAGCTGCCGGGCGAGCACCACCGCCTCGTCGAAGGCGGCGATCGCCTCCTCGTGCCGGCCCTCGGCCTGGGCGATGAGGCCCAGGTCGTTGAGGGCTTGCCGGAGAACGGCCGGGTCCTCCGCCTCCCGGCAGGCTTCGGCGGCCTGCCGGGCCTGTGCGCCGGCCTCGCCGAGCCGGGCCCGGGCCAGCAGGACCGTGCCGAGGAGGAACCGCGACCGGCCCTCCGCGCAACGGTCGCCGGCCGCGACGGCGGCGGCGATCAGCGTGCGCGTGGCGTCTTCCGCCCGGCCGCCCACGGCGCCGAGGCCGAGCGGGCTGAGGGCGATCAACAGGTTGACGGCCGCGCGCAGGTCGGTCATCGCCGAGGGCCGACCGTCGGCGATGACGCGCAGGGTGTCCGTCGCGACGGCGGCCGCGAGCGCCACGGCGCCGGGTGTCTCGGTCCGGGCCCACCGGCGGGCGTCCGCCAGATCCGCGAAGACCGGGAAGACCTGAGCGCGCAAGGAAGCCGGGGCGGCCGGGGGGCGGCCAGGACGGGCGGCCGGCTGCTGGAGCGGCTCGCCGAAGACGTCGGCGACCGGGTCGCCGGGTACGGCGAGGGTGAAGGCCGTGCGGGCGCAGCCGAGCAGATGGGTCAGCAGCCGCTGCTGGGCGCCGGCCCGTTCGTGGTCGCCGGTCCGCAGCGACGCCCGGCGGGCGAAGGCGCGCACCAGGTCGTGGTAGCGGTAGCGCCCGGCGCCCATCGACTCCAGCAGCGCCTGGTCCACCAGCGACTCCGCGAGCCGCTCCGCCTGGTACTCCGCCAGGCCCAGGACCGCGGCTGCCGACGCCAGACCGAGGTCGGGCTCCGCCCAGGAGAGCATCCGGAACGCCGTGGCCAGGGGTGGGGGGAGCAGCCGGTAGCTGAGCTCGAAGACCTGCTCGATCGCCAGGTCGCCCGTGCGGAGGGCGTCGATGCCCTCGCGGTCGTCGGCCAGGCTCCGGACGAGCTCGGCGATCGGCTGGTCCGGGGTGGCGGCGAGCCGGGCCGCGGCGATCCGTACGGCCAGCGGGAGCCGGCCGCAGGCATCGACCAGCATCCTGGCCTGGGGGCCCTGTTCGGACCGGCGTGCCGCGCCGATGACCGAGTCGAGCAGGCCGATCGCCTCGGGCTCGCTGAACACGTCCAGCGCGACGTGCAGGACCGACGGCACGCTGGTGAGCACCGTGCGGCTGGTGACGATGACCGCGCAGTCCGACGAGCCGGGCAGCAACGGCTGGATCTGGGCCTCGTCGCGTGCGTTGTCCAGGAGGATGAGCAGCCGTCGTCCCGCGCTGGCGGTCCGGAACAGCGCCGCCCTGCTTTCGAGGTCCTTGGGCACAACTGCCGCCCGCACGCCCAGTGTTGTCAGGAAGTCCGCCAGGATGTCGGACGCGTTCGCGGGCACCAGGTCGGCGCCGCGCAGGTCCGCGTACAGCCGGCCGTCCGGGAAGTCCGGGCGCACGGTGTGGGCGGCTCGCACCGCGAGGGTCGTCTTCCCCACCCCGGCCATCCCGGTCACGGTCACCAGTCGCAGTGCGGGGCTGGTCCGTCCGGTCGGCGCTTGCCCGGTCAGCGCTTGCCCGGTCAGCGCTCGCCCGATCCGGGCGACGTGGTCCTGACGTCCGATGAACTTCGGTAGCACCGGCGGAAGTTGGTCCAGGTTTTCGCGATCGGCCGCACTGTCGGCGCCACAGTCGGCGTCTCGGCCGACCGCGCTGTCGGCCCCGCGGTCGGCCGACTCGGGCGGTAACGGTACGTCTGGGCGTAAGTCCGGACCGGGTGCACCGGTCCTCGATCGAATGGTGGCATCCACACCGAGATCGTGACACAACTCCGTGAGCACGGGCCCCGGTTCGATCCCCAGCTGCTCCACCAGCCGTAATCGAAGCGCGTCGTAGACAGCACGCGCCTCGGACGTGCGGCCTTGCCGGTGCAGCGCGCGGATGAGCAGTTCCTGCAGGCGCTCGTGGAGCGGGTGGTCACCGGCCAGCTGCTCCAGCTCCGGCAGGTAGCCGGAGGGAGCGTCGAGTGCCGCGTCGAGAGCCACGTCAGGGGCTACGTCAGGGGCTACGTCGAGGGCCACGTCGAGGGCGAGGCGCTCCTCCAGGAGGGTGAGGCGCAGCCTCGAAAGCCGTTCCCGCTCGCGGCACATGAGCGGTCCAGGCAGGCCGGCGAGCGGCTCCCCGCGCCACTGGGCCAGGGCTTCTCCCAGTGCGTTCCGGGCGTCCTGCGGCCGCTCGGCGGCGTATGTCCCGGCCAGCTCCTGCAAGCGCTTGACCTGCCACACATCCACGCGGTCCGGCTCGACGGCCAGACGGTAGCCGCCCGTTCGGGAGATCAGCACCGTGGGCGCCGTGCGCACGGGCTCCAGCAGATTCCGCAGCTGCCACACGTAGGTGCGCAAAGCGGTGTCGGGCGCACCGGGCGGCTGGTCTCCCCAGAGGTCGGCGATCAGCTCGTCGACCGTCACGACCGCGTTCGGGCGCAGCAGCAGGGCGGCCAGCACCGACCGCTGCTGCGGGCCGCCGAGGTGCAGGTCCGTGCCGGCGCGCCGGACCCGCAGCGTGCCGAGCAACGCGAAGCTCAGCGAATCCTGATCATGATCTGGACGCACGTGTTCCCCTCATCCGGTCGGCCGGGTGCCGAACCGGCCGTCAGCCTCTGCCTGGTGTTCCGATTGTCGGTGAACGGCCCCGGGTTCTCCCTGCAGGCCCAGGCATACTGTGTCAACTCTGACCCTGCGGAGGCGGGTTGCCGTGAGGGCGCGCCGACTCCACCACATGAGGACGTACAGGGCCAGGCTGCCGATCAGGCCGGCGCCCGCGCCCTTCGCCGCGTCGGACAGCACCCCTTCGATCGCGGCGCCCAGCGGGAGCCCGTCCGTCGCCGCCTCCGGGCCGGCGAGCCACCGCCAGGCGTGGGCGACGGCTCCGACGACCGTGACCAGGGCCATGGCGAGGAGGACGGGGCGCCGGAGCGCGCTGCCGGGCTTCGTGCGGCCCTCACCGGCGAGGAGGCGGGCCCGCCTCGGCCACACGTACACCGCGATGGCGGCCAGCCCGCCGATCGTGCTCGCGTGCTGCAACGCCCGCGCCCAGGTGAGGCTGCCCACCAGCGTGGAGTTGAGCCAGGGCGTACGGGTGACCACGAAGCCGTCGAAGTGGGTGAAGGCGTCCCAGACCAGGTGCGTGGCGATGCCGATCAGGGCGGACAGCACGATCCACCCGGCTCGCCGCGCCAGCGCGCCGGCAGTGCGCAGCCGCCGCGACGAAGTGACGGGCGTCGGCACCGGCACCGGCAGCAGGGACGCCAGCGGGCGATGGCCTGCGCGGAGCAGCGCCCACAGGGCGAGGGCGTACGGCAGGGCGACGGTGACGGCGCCCGGGGCGCTGTGCGAGGTCGTGGCGTTGACGAAGGGTTCGTACCAGGACTGCGCGCTGACGGGCAGTCCCGTGGTGACGACGAAGTAGGGCAGGTCCGGTGCGACGGCTCCGGCGACCAGCGCGGCCCGGCTGAAGGGCCTCCGCAGCAACGGCAGTACGGCCGCGGGGTGGGCCAGGGTGAACGGCATGAGCATCCTCTCGCGCAGACCCCAATAGTCCGTCGAACGGAATGCTACGTCAAACGGACTAATGACCTCTGGCGGACGCGCCGCGCCACCCCTTGTTGTCCGTACGGGCCGAAGCGCGCAGGTTCCGAGACTCCTGAACGAGATCGCACTCGAACCCGCGTGGGCTACCGCGGTTGGCTCGGCATCCGACCCTGCTCCGGATCCTCGACACGGCCGCCACCGACGAGGGCCCTTCCTGCGGGTGCTGTTCCTCAAGCCGCGGCCCCGACACCGTGGAACGACGGCTGTGCGCGGCGACCCCCGGGCTGTGTGAGCGGTCCGCGCCGGCTCGAACGGCGGCGGTACGGCGAGGGGTCCCACCGACCGGTGGGACCCCTGCGCGTGGGTGGGTCAGCCCGCTGCCCCCGCCGTCGGCCGGACGGCGACCGCATCGATCTCGAAGAGCATCCCCGGCAGGGCGAGCGAGGCGACCCCGCTGAGCGTCTGCGCGGGCAGCCGGTCGCCCCAGGCCCCGGCCAGGGCCTTGCCGAGGACGGCCAGCTTCTCCGGGTCGTGGTCGACGATGTACGAGCCGAGCCGGACCACGTGCTCGAAGCCGAGGCCGACCCCGGCGAGCGCGGTGCGCAGGTTGGCGAGGGCGAGCTCCGCCTGGGCGGCGAAGTCGCCGGGCACGACCTGACCGCTGGCGTCGGAGGCGTACTGGCCGCCGATGAACACCGGTTCGCCGGGCGCGGAGGCGGCGTGGCTGTAGCCGAACGGCGTCGGGTCGTGCAGGCCGGGCGGGTTGGTGATGGTGCGGGTGTCGGTCACGGGGTTCCTTCCCTGGTGTCGGGCCGAGCTCGGTGCCGGGCGGTCTACGGCTCGGACCGGGCGGCTTCCTCCCGGGCGTCGCGCCAACTCGGCGACTCCAGGAAGTGGTTGTCGAAGAGGTCCTGCTTGGCGAGCAGTTCCTCGACCGTCGCCTCGCCCGCGCGGATCCGCTCCAGCAGGCGGAAGTAGTCGAAGCGCTCCACCCCGGGGGTGATCACGATCAGCAGGTCCGCCCCGGAGTCCGGCGCCGCCGCGAAGGCATGCGGCAGATGGGGCGGCACCACCACGAGGTCGCCGCTCCGGGCGGTGACCACCTCGTTCCCGACCAGCACCTGGGCCGAGCCGTCGACGACGAAAAACAGCTCCGAGGAGCCCCCGTGGTAGTGCGGAGTGGCGCCGTCCTTGCCGCGCCCCAGCGTGACGCGCAGGGTGCTCAGGGCGCCGCCGGTGGCGCTGGAGTCCGCCAGCAGCCGCCCCTTGCCGCCGAGCATTCCGACGGTCTCGGCTTCGTCGCCCCGCACCACCACGGCTTCCGGTCCGATCAACGTCATTGGCCTCTCCCTACAGTGAGCGCTCCGATAGTTCCCTGGCTGATAGTACTACGTCTAACTATCTCCCATCGAATAACATGCCCCTATGGATCACGTGGACGTCATGCTCGACCAGTGGAGCCGGGAGCGCCCGGACCTCGACCTGGCAGCGGTCGGCACCGTCGGCCGCCTCGGCCGCCTCGCGCTGCTCGCGGGCCGGGTCGTCGAAGAGGTGTTCAAGCAACACGGCCTCCAGCGCGGCGAGTTCGACGTTCTCGCCACCCTGCGCCGCTCCGGCGCGCCGTACGAACTGATGCCCTCCGAACTCGCCACGCTGCTGCTGATGTCGCGGGCCGGCATGACCAGCCGGATCGACCGGCTGGAATCGGCGGGCCTGGTGGAACGCCGCACCGACCCGGCGGACCGCCGCAGCGTCCGCATCGCCCTCACCCCGGCCGGACGCGCCCTCGTGGACGCCGCCTTCACCGACCACGCGGCCAACGAGACCGCGCTGCTCTCCGCCCTCTCGGGCGAGGAACGGGCCACCCTGGACGGGCTCCTGCGCAAACTGCTCACCGACGTCGAGGGCGCGCAGAGCCCGGCGCCCTGACGGCCCCGCCCGACGCCCCCGCCCGAC